>WFUL01000149.1 GCA_015484985.1 Anaerolineales bacterium
GTTTACGACGCGGATGGCCATTTGGAGTGGCTGGCTCACTTTCCCCCTCTGTATCCTTTAACCCTGGCGGCCTGGATGAAGGCTGGTTTAGTCTGGCATCAGGCCACCCGGTGGGATAGCGCCCTGGCCTATGGGCTTTTCGTGGCCCTCCTGGCCCTGACTATGGGTTTGGTGAGCCGTCGCCTGCCCGAGACTTTGGTGTGGACCGCGGCTATGGGCCTGATGCCCCCTCTGGTCCAGTATTTCGCCGGGGCGATGTCCGAAGGATGGTTTTTCGTGTTTCTCGTGCTCACTCTTTATGGATGGTGGCAGGCCATAATGCGTGGCTCGTTGTGGGCCGCTTTCGGAGCTGGAATAGCCGCGGGTTTGGCCGTATTAACCCGATATGCCGGACTTTTTTTGGCCAGTGGCGTGCTCTTTCTGTGGTGGGGTTTCCCCGGTCCTTGGAAGAGGCGCGGGAAGGCCGTAAGCATCTTTCTGGCCCCGGTGGTCATGTTCTATGGTGTCTGGCAGGGAGTCATGCGGTGGATGGGCACCGGTCTGCGGATGCGTTTTCCGCCCCCTCAGGTGTGGATACAAAGTGCTGTTGACCTGGCCCAACGGATAGAACCCATCTTCTGGCAGGAGTGGCTGTGGCTTCGGCGTAGCGAGGTCCCATTGAGCGATGTGGGGTATCGAATACTCCCCTGGCTCTTCGCCCTTTCGCCCGTTATTGTGGGCCTGGTGGCAGGGTGGTGGAAATCCCGAACCCGCACTGAGAAATCGAAGGTGCGTGCCCCCTTCTCGCTCTGGGTGGCATGGACGCCCGACGATTTCCAGGGTATGTTGCTATGGGCGTTCCTCTGGGCATGGACGGGTGTGGGGTATCTCGTTTTTCTCTACTTTGCCCATGTCTTACGAGATCCTCCGGCCGCGTATTATGGCAGGGTGGTTTCACCTTTCCTGTTTCTGGGAAGCGGTGCTTTGTTGGTCTTGGTCTTTGTCTTGTTGGCTAAGGTGGAAAATGCGTTGGTGACTATGGGGGCTCGTTTTAAGGTTCGTTCTTCAGGTGATGGCCTCATGTGGCTGGCCTCGTGGAGTCTGGTAGCCATGGCTCTTATCTATCAAGTTTCCCTTAGGGAATCCATGGACTATTTGGCGGTCATGCAGGCCTTTGGAAACGGCTACACCCGCAAGGTGTTCCACGCCCCAGATTTTTGGGAGCGTCTTCGGGCTTGGCCCGAGGATATTGCTTTCGTTTCCACCGAGGCTTATGCAACCATGCTTTGGACAGGACGTTTCACCGCCTGGCCTCCTGAGGCCTTGAATCCCCAAGAAGCCCGTGGCCCTTTTGGTACCCGCCTCGAGAATCCGTGGCATAAGGCCTTTCGGGAAGGGCGAGCTGTGCTGATTCACATCAAGCCAGCCCGGGAAATGTGGTGGGAAGCGCGGATGAAGGAAGAGGGACTAAAGGCTTTGGATATCCTCTTGGACGGCCTCCCGGTCTGTTGGGATGCGCCTTTGGGTACCCTGTACTTTAACGGAGCGGCCGATCCTGCGCTATGTCCCCATCGGGTGGAAGGACCATGATCATGCGTCGCATCCTCATCGGATGGATTCTCCTCTTCCTAAACGCGTGTGTGCCTGTGGGGACCTGGACAACGCTCCCCACACCTACCGCTTTGAGGCCGTCAGTGTCTCCCCAGACCATCACCTCGCGTCCTCCGTCTCCGACGCCTTCGGCCACCTTCTCGGCCGCACCTTCTACACCCACCGCGACCTCCACCTCAACGTTGATGCCTCCTCCAACATGGCCGACATCCTCCGTGCAGGTCACCCCTATCACCACCTTGGTATGGCCTACACTGACCCCCACTCCGGCTCTTACTCCGTGGGGAACGGTGCCCTATGCCGAGGTCCAAATTCTGCGGCCCGGTATCGAAGCGGCGGTGGTTTCCCCGATGGAAGTACTCTTGCAAGTCCATCGCTCCGTAACCCCCAGCATCGTGCATCTGGAGTTGTGGGCCCAGTGGGAAGAAGAGCCGCGATTGTTGTATCGTCGGCTTCTGCGATTGTATCCCCCAAAGGACCCGGCTGTGAAGCATTTTCTCATCACCGAAGAAGTGCCCTTCGAAATCCGCCCGGCCTATGCCTGGGGCCGCTTTCAAGTCGTGGTTCGGGATGGTCGTGGGCTTCCACGGTTCCAGCAGTCCGTGCCTTTGCGTCTGCTTCGGTTTGGCGTCGGGGCTTCCTCTGTCCGGCAGCAGTTACGGTTACCCATTGTGGTCGCTACACCCAGGGAGGATGATGTGCTTCCCCTGGAGGGTACCTTGCGCATGGAAGGGCTGGCCCTTTATACCACTGGGGTAATGGAAGTCCTGCTGTACGACCGCTCCTCTGGCCGTGTTTTGATGGCGACCTCGGCCTTTCTGTCGTCACCAGACTCTCAAGGCTATGGGACCTTCATTCTGAACTGGCCCTATCGTTTCTCCCAGCGCCTGGATGCCCGTTTGGTCTTCCGCCTCTACGACGCCCGTGTGGATGGGGTGGCATATTTGGAAAGCGTAGATGTGGCTTTTCGCCCGTAGGAACCGACTATAATGGAGCCGTGTATCCCGGGAAGGAAACTGCCTTCTTGCTCCTTGATGGCACGGGTGCTATCCTGCTTCCCGGGGGGTGTGGACTCGTAAGCCGCCGTCCCTATGTGGGGCGGTTTGGGTGTGGAGTGTCAATGGCCATATGGATGGAGAACGACTGGTAAGCCCCCAATCCCGTCCCGAAGAACAGCCCGGATGGGCCTACCGTCCCCAGCGTCTGGCGGATTGGATTGGTCAGGCGCGGGTGCGGGAAACTCTGCAGGTACTCCTGGAGGCGGCCCAGCAGCGTGGAGAACCCCTGGAGCATCTGCTCTTCTACGGTCCTCCGGGCCTGGGAAAGACCACCCTGGCCCACATTTTGGCCCATGAGATGGGGGTGAACATCAAGGTGACCGCGGGTCCGGCCATTGAACGGCCGGGGGACCTAGCGGCCATCCTGACCAATCTGCGGGCGGGGGATGTGTTGTTCATCGACGAGATTCATCGGCTGCCCAAGGCGGTGGAGGAAGTCCTCTACCCGGCCATGGAGGACTTCGCGCTGGACATCGTGCTGGGGAAAGGTCCCGCCGCACGCGCGGTGCGCCTGCGTCTGCCCCGATTCACCCTCATTGGCGCGACCACGCGTTTGGCCCTGGTCAGCGCGCCTTTACGGGCCCGCTTCGGCGCGGTATTGCGTTTGGATTTCTACGAGGAGGAGGATTTGACCCGTATCCTGGAACAGGCGGCCGCGCATATGCGCCTGGAGGTTACCCCGGAAGGCTTGCGAGAAATCGCCCGAAGGGCCCGGGGTACGCCTCGCATCGCCCTGCGGCTCCTGCGCCGCGTCCGGGATTACGCCCAGGTACGGGCCGAAGGGCGCATTACGCTGGAGGTGGCTCGCGAGGCCCTGACCATGCTGCACATTGATGAACTGGGCCTGGACGACGTGGACCGTCGGGTGTTACGCACCCTGATTGAGAAATTTCGGGGAGGGCCGGTGGGATTGCAGACGCTGGCTGCGGCCATCAGCGAGGCCCCGGACACCTTGATGGAAGTGGTGGAGCCTTATCTGCTCCGCCTGGGCTTGTTGGAACGCACGGCCCAGGGCCGGGTGGCGACGCCCAGGGCCTATGAGCATCTGGGATATCCTCCACCTCCCGGCCACCAACCTTCGCTGCTTCCTCCCGAAGAGGCGTAGGGGGATGAGGAATGTCCCCTTTTCCCGGAACCCCTGGGGAATTTGGTACACTTGAGGCGACGTTGGTTTTCCATTTCTGTCACAGGGAGATGAACCCATGGATGCCACCCGCATTCCGGTGATTGTGAGTGCTGCACGGACGCCCTCGGGGCGTTTCCGGGGTGCGTTGAGCGGATTGACCGCAACCCAATTGGGCGCCGTCGCGGTTCGTGCCGCGGTGGAACGGGCCGGTTTGCCTCAGCCCGAAGACATCCACGAAGTGGTTATGGGCAACGTGGTCTCCGCCGGGGTGGGGCAGAACCCTGCCCGGCAGGCGGCCATCTTCGGAGGGTTGCCGCCTACGGTGGGCGCTTACACCGTCAACAAGGTGTGCGGTTCGGGCCTCAAGGCCGTCATGCTCGCGGCCCAGGCCATTCGGGCCGGCGACGCCCAGGTCCTTGTGGCCGGGGGTATGGAGTCCATGAGCCGGGCGCCGTATTTGCTGTACGGACGCCTGGGCGAACTTCGCTTCGGCCACGTGCAGATTCTGGATTCCCTGATTCACGACGGCCTGTGGTGCGCCTTTGAGCAGTGGATTATGGGAGACGCCGCGGAGTTCATCGCCGACGCCTTCGATATCTCCCGAGAAGAAATGGACCGCTTCGCCTACGAAAGTCATCGCAAGGCGATGAAGGCCACCGAGGAAGGAGCCTTTCGGGAGGAAATCGTGCCTGTGGAAGTGCCCCAAAAGAAGGGCCAGACGCGTTTGGTGGACCAGGACGAGTCCATCCGTTGGGATACCAGTCTGGAAGCCCTGGCCAAACTCAAGCCCGTTTTCAAGCCCGACGGCAAAGTCACGGCAGGGAACGCGCCCGGCTTGAACGACGGCGCGTCCGCGCTGGTGGTCACCTCGCTGGCCTACGCCGAGAAGCACGGTCTGCGACCCATGGCCCGGATTGTGGGGTACACCCACGCCGCCGTTGAGCCGAAGTGGATTTTCCGGGCACCGGCGGTGGCCATACCCAAACTGCTGGAACAAGTGGGCTGGAGCCTAGACGACGTTGACCTGTTTGAAATCAACGAAGCCTTCTCGTCCCAGATTCTGGCCAACGCCAAAGAACTGGGTCTGGACATGGACAGGGTGAACGTGCATGGCGGCGCCATTGCCCTGGGGCATCCTCTCGGCGCCTCGGGTGCGCGTATTCTCACCACCCTGCTTTATGCTTTGCGGCGATACGACAAACGCCGGGGTGTGGCGGCCCTGTGTCTGGGCGGTGGCGAGGCGGTTGCCCTGGCGGTGGAACGCATGAGTTGACCCCACAAATCCCCAAGGGCACAGGAGGAAGTCCGTATGGTCTACACCCCCCTTCCTGATGAGGTTTTGAAAGAGTTGTTGCAGCCCAACCATACCAAAATTGTGCTCTTGGTGCTGGATGGCTTGGGCGGTATGCCCATGGGGCCGGTGGGGCCGACGGAACTGGAGTACGCCCACACCGTGAACCTGGACACCTTGGCCGCGGACGGCACATTGGGGATGCACATCCCCCTGGCGCCAGGGGTGGCTCCGGGCTCGGGACCGGCCCATCTGGCCCTGTTCGGCTATGACCCCTTCAAATACAACATCGGCCGGGGTGCATTGGCGGCCGCGGGGGTGGGCCTGGACTTGCAACCGGGGGATGTGGTGGCACGAGGGAATTTCGCCACCCTGGACGACCAGGGCCGGGTGGTGGACCGCCGCGCGGGTCGCATTTCCACCGAAGAAGCCGCTCCCCTGGTCGAACGCCTGGCCGAGATTCAACTCCCCGATGTGCAGGTGGACGTGCGCCCGGTGAAGGACTATCGGTTTGTGATTCGGCTGCGGGGTGAGGGCCTCTCCTATCACCTCAAAGATACCGACCCCCAGCGGGTAGGCATCCCGCCTTTCCCCGTGGAGCCCCTGGAAGATTCACCGGAAGCCCGACGTACCGCGGAACTCCTCAATCGCTGGATTCAGGAGGCCCGTCGGGTCCTGGCTGACCACCCCCGGGCCAACGGGGTCTTGTTGCGGGGCTTCGCCACGGACCCCCAACTTCCCTCTTTCAACGAACGCTACGGACTGCGGGCCGCGGCCATCGCCGAATATCCCATGTACCGGGGTGTGGCGCGGCTGGTGGGTATGGACGTGCTGGACCTGGAGGATACCACGCCCGAAGGGCTCTTCCGGACCGCGGCCAGGTACTGGCGGGAGTACAACTTCTTCTTCATCCACTTCAAGGAGACGGACAGTCGCGGCGAAGACGGCGATTTCTTCGCCAAGGCTCGGGCCATCGAGAAGGTCGATCGGGCCCTGCCCATCCTTATGGACCTGAAACCCGATGTGGTGGTGGTGACGGGGGACCATTCCACCCCTGCCAAGTGGCGCAGCCATTCGTGGCATCCCGTGCCCCTGTTGCTCTGGGCGCCGGCGTCGGCCCGGACCGATGACCAGTACCGTTTTGGGGAGACGGCCTGCACCCATGGCGGTTTGGGCATTATCCCCGCGGTGCACATCATGCCCCTGGCCCTGGCTCATGCGGGACGTTTGAAGAAGTACGGGGCATAATTTGAGCGCGTATGCCAAAGGAACGCACGATTTACGTCTGCCAGGTGTGTGGCCGTCGGGCGGCCAAGCCGGTGGGACGCTGTCCCCAGTGCGGGGAATGGAACACCTATGAGGCCCGGGTGGAAGGACCGGAACCTCGAACCCGACGGGGCCCGGGGGTCTATCGTTTGCCCCGACGCCTGCATGAGATTCCCGCGGCCGAGGATGCCCGCTGGCCCCTGCCCATGAAGGAGTTCGCGCGCGTGTTGGGCGGGGGTGTCATGCCCGCCAGCCTCGTCCTCCTGGGTGGGGACCCGGGTATCGGGAAATCCACCCTGCTTTTGCAGGCCGGGCTCTTGATGGCCCGGGAGCGGCGGGTGCTGTATGTATCCGGCGAGGAATCCGAGGCGCAAATCCGCTTGCGGGCGCAACGTCTCTGGCCAGCCCTGGAAGGAGAGGATGGCTTTCCGGACGAATTCTATTTGCTTTCGGAGACCAACCTGGAGGCCATTCTGTACGCCGTGGACCAGGTGCAGCCCCACATCCTCATTGTGGATTCCATCCAGACGGTCTACCAACCGGAACTGGAAGGGGTGCCTGGGGGTGTGACCCAGGTGCGGGAGTCTTCCCTGCGTTTCCAGATGTTGGCCAAAGAGCGGGGTATAGCCGTGTTCCTCATCGGACACGTGACCAAAGAGGGCGTGTTGGCCGGGCCCAAGTTGCTGGAACACCTGGTGGATACTGTCCTCTATCTGGAAGGGGACCGTTACCAGGCCTATCGATTGCTTCGGGCCGTGAAGAACCGTTTCGGTCCCACGGCCGAAGTGGGGGTTTTCGAGATGACGGACCGGGGCATGGTGGAGGTCCCCAACCCTTCGGAGGTATTCCTGGCAGGGCGGGTGGTGGACGCGCCCGGTTCGGCCATCACCGTGACCATGGAGGGGACCCGGCCCCTGCTGGTGGAAATTCAGGGGCTCACCAGTCCCAGCCCCTTCGGTCAGCCCCGGCGTACGGCCATCGGTGTGGATGCGTACCGGTTGTTGTTGGTGCTGGCGGTGCTCACCCGCCGGGTGGGGCTGCGCCTGGGGGACCAGGACGTGTTCGCCAATGTGGTGGGCGGACTGCGGGTCCAGGAGCCGGCCGCGGATTTGGCCCTGGCCGCGGCCCTGGCCTCCTCGGTGCAGGACCGGCCTCTGCGGGCCGACGCGGTGCTCATTGGCGAGGTGGGCCTGTCGGGAGAATTGCGGGAAGTGAGCCATCTGGAAGCCCGGGTGCAGGAAGCGGCCCAGTTCGGCTTTCAGGTGGCCATCGTGCCCCGGGTGCTGGCGAAACGCAAACCCCGATGGCCGGAAGGGATGGTAGTGCGCGAGGCCCGCACCCTGCGCCAGGCCCTACAGTGGGCTCTGGCCTGAAGTGGGCATATCCTTCGCCAGCAGGGAAGGGCGTCTGACAAAAAGATAAATTGGTGCAGCGGCGAAGCCGCCGCTGCACCAATTTAGTTCTCCCTCCTGGTCCTGAGCCCGGTCAGGACTACGCGAGATATGCAGGAAATAACTTCGACTTGAGTCGTGCAAGATATGGGCACGCGACAGGGAAGAGAGCCCTTTTCCGTAAAGGTTTTTTGCTAAAATGGAAACACCCAGCCGAGGAGGACGCGTTTATGGCCCTGGACCGGTTTGGCCGTACCATTCGGTATTTGCGTATCAGTTTGACGGACCGATGCAACTTGCGGTGCATCTATTGCATGCCCGAGGACATGACCTTTCGTCCCCGGGACGAACTCATGCAGGATGAGGAAATCTTCACCCTGGTGCGGGTGTTCGCTTCGCTGGGCTTCGAGAAAATCCGTCTGACGGGAGGGGAGCCCACGGTACGGGCCAATGTGGTGGAGATTGTGCGCCGCATTGCCTCCACGCCGGGCATTCGCGAGGTCACCATGACCACCAACGGCATCCTGCTTCCCCGATTGGCCCGGCCTCTGGCGGAAGCCGGGCTCCGTCGGGTGAACATCAGCCTGGATACCCTCAATCCGGTCAAGTTCCGGCGTCTCACTCGATGGGGCGATTTGGAAGATGTGCTGGAAGGCATTCAGGCCGCGGAAGAGGCCGGACTCACGCCGGTGAAAATCAACGCCGTTATCGTACGGGGTTACAACGAGGAAGATGTGGTGGACCTGGCCCGGCTCACCCTGGACCATCCCTGGCAGGTGCGTTTCATCGAGATGATGCCCTTCGCCGGGGTCACGGAGGTTCAACTTCGCCTGGCGGTGCGGGTGCCGGAGATGATGGCCCGCATCGAAGCTGCCCTGGGTCCCTTGATTCCGGTCAACGGAGGTCGCCTGGATGGCGAGGCTCGGGTGTATCGCCTGCCCGAGGCCCAGGGTACCGTGGGCTTCATCGCCACCCTCAGCCAGCCTTTCTGCGCCAGTTGCACCCGCGCCCGGCTCACGGCCGACGGGCATTTGCGCATGTGTCTGCTGCGGGAGTACGAGGTCGATTTGCTCACCCCCCTTCGCCAGGGCGCGAGCGAAGAGGATTTGCGTCGTCTCATTCTCGAGGCCGTTTGGGCCAAGCCCTGGGGACACGGTCTGTACGAAGGCGACATTCCCCTCAACCGTACCATGAGCCAGATTGGGGGATAATACCAACGTAAATCCAAGGTTACCCGGCGAATATCAATGTGCTCATGAACGAAACCATTGTACCGATAGTCCTGACCGGGCACGGGACCAAAGGAGAGAAGAGATAAAACAGCAGCGGCTTCGCCGCTGCTGTTTTATCTCTGAGAGCCCCTGCACAAAAACAGGGAACATGAGGGATGGGGTTATGGGCCACGGGCCACACGTGTTCAAGGAGATTCCAGTTTTTGGGCCCATGCTTCGTGTACGCGAGCCTGTTCCAGATTCCCCTGCCAGCGGTACCAGATGGCCAGCAAGCGGTGGACTTCGGGATTCCCCGGGTCCTGTTGCCAGGCCTGATGGAGGAACCGATAGGACAGGTCCGGGTCTTCCAGGGTCATGTAAGCCCATCCCAGAAGCAACAGCGTTTCCGGGTCCTCGGGTTGCAGAGCCCGCGCCTGACGCAACCAGGGCAGGGCGTGGCTCTCGATGTTCACCCCGTGAGCCAGGCAAAAACGCGCGGCCAGGCGCAGGGCCAAAGGGTCTCGAGGGCGCGCGGCCACGGTCGCCTGCACCTGCATCCAGGCTTCGGGGAAGAAGCCCCGCATGCCTGCCAGGGCCTGGGCCAGATGGTAGTGGTACAGGGGTTGGGTGGGGTCCAGGGCCACGGCCCGGCGCAACCAGCCCACGGCCCACGCGGTACGTCCTTCCCGCAAGGCCTGAAGTCCCATAAGGAAGGGAATCAGCGCCTCCTGGGGCGCGAGACGCCGGGCCTTGCGCCAGGCTTTCCAGGCGTCCTCGGAGCGGCCCGTCCGGGCCAAACCTTCTCCCAAATACGCCCAGGCAGGTCCGTACTCGGGGGATTCCCGAGTCGCGCGACGCCAGGCTTCCAGGGCCAGGTCCCAGTAGCCCACCTGGGCCAGCCCCCGGCCGATTTCCACCCATCGCGCGCCCGGGTGCTCTTGCGCCATCCCTCGAATCAGGGCTGCTTCCAGGCGCTGGGCGCGTGAGGCGTAGGTCTCCTGGGATGTGAGTTGGCGTACATAGCCGAAAGCCTGTTGAGGGGAATCCAGGCTGGTGAGCAAGGCCAGGTGCCACAGGGCTTTGGGATGCTGCGGGGACCCTCGGACCACGTGTTCGTAAGCCGCGCGGGCACGGGGCCAATCCCCCTGGCGAAAGGCCAGTTCGGCTAGCATCTCCCAAAGGGTGAGGTCCTGGGGATAACGCTCCAGACCTTCTTCCAACCAGGTCCGGGCTTCCCTCACCCGGCCCTGTTCGATCAACCCGCGCGCGGCCACAGCATAAGCCCACTCCGGCAGGCGCGCGGGCGACGTGCGGCGCAGGACTTCTAGCCAGGCGAGGGCTTTGTCGCCTTCTCCCGTGGCCCAGGCTGTTGCGGCCAGGCGCAGCATTTCCTCGGGGGACGCGTGCGCGGGCGGGTTATCCGGTTCCGGGGTGGCTTCACCTTTCCCGGAGAAAAGGACATCGAGGCCCAGGATGTGTTCCGGAGGCCTCGATGTCCACCATATGCCCAGGGCCAGCACCAGGGTCAAGAGGGCGGCCCATGTCCATAAGGGAAGGGGGAAGATTCGTCGTCTGCGCAAGTCCCGTTAATCTTCCTCGAAAATCCAGGGGTCCAGGGCGCGCGACCATGACACGATTTCATCAGGATGGAACCATAAGGCGATTTCCTGCGCCGCAGTTTCGGGCGAATCCGATGCGTGGGTCAGGTTGCGGCCGATTTCCAGGGCGAAATCATGGCGCACCGTGCCCGGTGCGGCTTCTGTCGGTCGCGTCGCGCCCATGGTCTGCCGCACCGCCGCGATGGCGTTCGGGCCTTCCCAGACCATGGCCATGACCGGACCGGAAGTGATGTATCGAATCAACTTGTCGTAGAACGGCTTTCCTTTGTGCACGGCGTAATGGGCTTCGGCCAGTTCTCGCGAAACCTGCATGAACTTGGCGGCCACCAGACGCAGCCCTCGACGTTCCAGTCGAGCAATGATTTCGCCAATGAGTCCTCGCTGGACGCCGTCGGGCTTCACCAAGACCAGAGTGCGCTCCATTGCCATGGATTTCCTCCTCGATGAAGGGTTGCGTATCTCACGACGAACCGAAGGTCAGAGAGCGGGCCCAGGACCACGCGGCCATCATGAGTGCCAGCAGCACCAGCAGAAAGTGTAGGGGAAATTGTACACTCGTGGCCCGCAGGATGGGCATGGGCGGGTGCAGGATCAAAGGGGTGCGTACCAGGAACCCCAGGTAGGTCAGGGTGAACAGGGTGTTCACCAGGGCCGTCCACGCCAGGGGAAGGAATAGCAGGCCGAGTTGCAGCAAAAGCGCGGTGATGCCAAAGGCCAGGGCCAGACGCCATCGAGGTTCCATCAAGAAGAGACCGTTCCAGTTGACCTGCATGGTCCACAAGGAAATGGGCAGGGCCGTGAGCCAGAAGGCCGTGGCCACCCATCCCCACGCTCGGGCGTGTCGCTGAAGCTCCTCGTCCTTGCGAACCACACCCATCACCCCCAGACTTGAGGCCAACAGAAAGGCCAGAAGGGCCGTCCATATCCAAGCGCCGTGCAGGTACACAGACCGAATGCCTTCGCCTAGGGTTTTCTCCCGGGGCGCGGAGAAGGACAGGGCCACACCCACGAGCAAGAAGATGAAACCCCACACCCAGGGGGCAACGCGACGGGTAGCAGGACAGAACATCCAACCCTCCTGGTTCAGGGTGTGGGCGTCGCAGTAGTCTGCCCGGCGGGAAGCCCGGCCCAGACAAAGGTGCGTTGTTCGCTGGCCGCTCCCGCGGGTTCCCAAATGGGATTGCCTTCGTCGTCGGTGCCGACCTGGCGCACCGGCAGCACCCACCATCGGTAGACATGGGGCAGGGTCCCGGTGTGGCGAAAGTCCTCCGGAACCACGAACTTGGTGTCCGTGACGTACACCACCAGGCGCCGTTCCTCTTCGGAGGTCAGGTCCACGATGTTGACCGCGTAGGCTTCGTTCTCCCGTAATTCACCCACCGAGGCCCACTGCAGAGTGACGGTGTCGGCCAGGGTGAACACCGCACCGTCCGGAGGTAGGAGAAGCACCGGTGCGGGGTACGGGGGCGGCGGTGTGGGCGTCGGTGTGGGTCCTGGTGTCGCATTCCTCATACACAAGGGAATCACCAGGGCCATGCCTTCGTAGACCACGTTTCCCACCAGGCCGTTCCACTCCTGGATGGCCTCCATGGGTACGTTATAGTTGAGGGCGATGCCCAACAAGGTATCATCG
>WFUL01000150.1 GCA_015484985.1 Anaerolineales bacterium
CCCAAACGTAGATGAGAGGTAGACCGGTGAGCATGAGCAGGGTCAGCCACGCCCACAGGATACCTTCCCAGCCGGCGGCCTTCCAGCCCACCAGAGGGAAGATGAACAGGGACAGGACAGAACTGTCGAAGAAGATGGATATCCAACGGGCCAGGCGATCGCGCACCGCAGACCTCCTTGGTTGGAGAAGATGTGGGACAAATGGGGAACGCCCACCAGTATACCCCGGAGAATGACGCTCTCCAAGAGGTTCAGCCAGGAGATGCAGGATGGCGGGATGCCTGAGCCTGGGGTGGGCGGGTATGGATGAGCTTGACCAGGTCCCCGCTGAGGTTTTCAACAGAGACCAGGGTCAACCCCGCCCGACGGACGTTCTCGACCGTGCGGCGGTTGATGTTGGCGCCCACCATACGCACCACCAGGGGATTGAGCAGGTCCATGAGGGGACCGATGATGGGTCTGTCCACCCGCACGTGCTCCAGAAGCCAGATATCCCCCTCGGGTTTGACCACCCGGGCCAGTTCTTGCAGCCCCCGGATGGGGTCGGGCACCGAGCAGAAGACAAAGGTGGCAACGGCGGTGTCAAAGGCATCGTCGGGGAAGGCCAGAGATTGGACGTCCATCCATTGCAAGTCGACGTCCAGGCCCAGTTTCCGGGCCCGGGAACGGGCCCGCGCCAGCATGGCTTCGCTAAGGTCGATAGCCGTGACCCGGGCGCCGGGGGGATAGTAGGGCATGTTCTTTCCTGTGCCCACCCCGACCTCCAGAATGCGTCCGGGCCTCACGCGAGACCACAACCGGGCGCGCCACTTCTGAAAACGGGCCCGCTCCACGAAGGTCTCCATGAGGTCGTACAGGGGCGCAATGCGGTTGTAACGCTTGCGGGTGACCTGGGTCAGAGACGCGAAGTCCATGGTCTCTTGCCTCCGGATGATTTATGGATTTTCTTCGAACACCGCGTCAGCAATCATTCCCGGCTTCAGGGCCAGGTCGTCGTTGGGCAGGGTGATTTCCACCGCGTACACCAGCCGGGCCCGCTCGTCAGGAGTTTGCACGTTGGCCGGAGTGAATTCCGCCTGCGGCGAGATGTACGTCACCGTGCCCGTGAAGGTGCGCTCCGGCCAGCTGTCCACATATACGGCTACCGAGTCCCCCAGGCGAACTCGACCATACGCCGTTTCGGGCAGGTACACCGTGAGGGTGACCTGTCGCAGGTCGGCCAGCATCAGGATGGGGGCCAGGGGCGCGGCGATTTCCCCTGCAGAAAACAGGCGGTCCAGGATGAAGCCGCTTCGGGGCGCAGTCAGGGTCATCTTCTCCTTTTGCAGTTGAAGCAGGTCCTGGATGCTATACGCGGCTTGCAGGAGGGCTTCGAGACCCTGGTAAAGCATCTCCGCTTGGCTGGCTTGGGCCTCCAGGGCATAAGGCTCATCCCGCATGGTGGTGAGCAGGTCCAGCACTCGTTGCAGGCCGTCCCGGGTGGTCTGGGCCAGCTGTACCTGCTGTGGGTTTCCGCCCAGCTGGGCGGCCTGGAGTTGAAGTTCGACCGCGTCCAACTGCGCCTGGATTTCCGCAATGCGCAGCTTGATTTCCTGGGGGTTGGCGCTTGCGGCCTGGGCCGCACGCCAGGCTTCCCGGGCCGCGTCCCGGGCCTTTTCCAGAGATTGGATGGCGGCTTCCGTGCGGGCCAGGTCCGCGTCAATCATGTCCGTCTCCAGGCGCACCAGAACGTCCCCTTCCCGGACTTCGTCACCTTTGTCGACGGTGATTTCCACAATGCGGCCGCCCATCTCCGAGACAATGGCCACCATTTCCACTTCAATGGTGCCTGTGGCCCGTATCTGATGGCGGCTTCCCTGGGCCTCCCGACCCATCCACCACCACCCCAGGGCCAGGATCGCGGCGAAAAAGATGCCCGTGAGGACGTATCGCCAAGTCTTGTTCATGGGTTCCACTCCTTACGATTCAGGTTTCCCTCATCGCCCAGGTTGCGAGCGTTGCCTACACCAGCCGTTTTCGGAAATACAGGGCGCTGATGCTCAACAACACCAGGCCGTACAGGGTCAGGGCCAGGGTCTGAGGCCAGAACACGTCCAGTCCCACGCCTTTGAGGAAAATCCCCAGGGTGACCTCTACGTAGTAACGCAGAGGGCTCAGATAGGTGAACCACTGGAGCACCCGGGGCATATTGATGATGGGCACCACGGTACCCGAGAGAAAGGCCAGAGGAAACAGAATGAAGAAGGCCAGCATGAGGGTCTGCTGCATGTTTCGGGCCAGGGTGCCGATGAGCACCCCAATGCCGCTGCTGCTCATGAACATGAGCAGGGAGATGCCGTAGAACAGGAGCGCGCTGCCCTTCAGGGGAACCCCGAACACCCACATGGACATGAGCACGCCCAGGGTCAGCCCCACGAGCTTCAGCCCCATCATGGGCAGGATTTTGGCCGTGATGAGCTCCGCGCTGGTCACCGGGGTCATCATCAACTGTTCCAGAGTACCGGCTTCCTTCTCCCGAACAATGGCCGCGGCAGGAATCAGAATCCCCAGAATGAGCACGGAGATGGTGAGCATGGTGAGCATGATGAAGTGGACGTACTTGAGTTGGGGCATGTACCAGATGCGAATCACGTTCTCTACCCGGGGGAGAGGGGAAAAGCCCCCCAGGCCTGCGCGTTGGACGCGGCGCATTCGAACCTTCTGGTTGTACTCCTTCAGCATGCCCGCGGTGATGGCCAGGGCCTGGCTGGCAATGGTGCTGTTGCTACCATCCACCAGAACCTGCACCTGGGCCGTTTCGCCCCGGCGCAGGGTTCGGGCAAAGCCCTGGGGAACCACCAGGGCAAACTGAATCTCCCCCGCATCCATCAGGGCTTGGAGTGCGTCGGGGTTCTCCACCTGGGCCACCAGGCGGAAACCCTCCAGGCGGGCGAAGGCGTCCACCAATGCCCGGCTTTCCGGCGTATGGTCACCGTCGTATACCGCGGTGGCCATGGTGCGTACTTCCAGGGTGAGGGCCCAACCGCAGATGGCGATTTCGACAAAGGTATAGAGGATGAGCAACACCAGCGCCCGGTCGCGGGCGAACTGGGTGAACTCCTTGCGCATCAGGCCCCACAAGCGTCGGTTGACCATCATCCCACCCTCTTTCGGAAGCGCCAGACGGCCAGGGCCAGGATGACCAGGGTGTAGGCTGTGAGCACCACCAGTTGAGGCCACCAGACTTCCCAGCCCACACCCTTGAGGAACACATCGTAGGTGATTTTGGTGTAGTACCGGGCAGGGAAGAGGTAGGCGTAGACTTGCATGGCTATGGGCATGGTGAAAATGGGGAACATGAAGCCTGAGAAGAGGAACGAAGGCATCATGGTCAGGACCAGGGCCAAGAGCATGGCCGCCACTTGGGTTCGGGTGAGGGTACTAACCAACAACCCAATGGCCACGGTACTCACGGCGTAGGGGATAGAGGCCAGGAGGAAGAGGGCCAGGCTCCCTTGAAGGGGTACCCGGAACCAGTAACGGGCGGCCAACAAAATCAAGGCCAGCTCTCCGAAGGCGATGAGCAAGTAGGGTAGTAGTTTGCCCACGATAAAGGCCCAGGGTCGCAAGGGGGAGACGAAAATTTGTTGAATGGAGCCGTGTTCCTTCTCTCGTACGATGGCCAGCGCGGCGAGCAGAGGCGGGAAGGCCATAAGGAGCACGCCGATGAGTCCGGGCACGATGAAGGACTCGCTGCGCATCGCAGGGTTGTAACGCACCTGGGGTATGGCCACCACCGCAGGCGCGGTCAGATGGCGATCCACGGCCTGGAGCGCGGCCAGGCGTTCCCCGGCCAGTTCGGCCAAGAAGGCGTCGTTGACCGCGTCCACATAGGCCCGCACGACCCGGGCCGAGGTGGGAAAAGTGCCGTCTACCAGGGTTTGCACCTGAGCTGTTTCCCCGCGACGCAGGGCCCGGGCGAACCCCCCGGGAATGATGAGCACCACCTGCGCCTGTCCCCGATCCAGCAGGTCTTCAGCCTCTTCCGGCGAATCGGGCCGGTAAGCCAGGACGAACTTGCCCGTGTTCACTAAGGCCTGGGCATAGGCCCGGCTTTCGGGGGTATGATCCAGGTCCACCACGGCCAGGGGGATGTCCTTCACGTCCAGGTTGAGGGCGTACGCGAAGAGGAAGAGCAGGGCCACAGGCAGCAACAGGGCGATGCTCAAGGTATAGGGGTCCCGCCAGATTTCCCGGAATTCCTTTTTGAGGATGGGAAGTACACCGTGCCAGGTCATGATGCACCTTGAGCTTTACGACCGGCTTCTTCCATTTCGATGAAGAGCATGAACAGGTCTTCCAGGGAAAGGGAAACGGGCCGGATGGGGCCGGCCAACAGGCCCAGAGAATGGAGGGCCCGTTCCACGGCCTCTTGGCCGGCCTCGGCCTCCCATACCAGAACGTGCAATTTGTCGCCGAAGATGCCGGTCTGGATGACTTCGGAAAGTCCTTCCAAAGGTGCGAGGGCGGCTAAGGGGTCCCGAACAGGCACCTCGATCAGGGAGCCCAATTTCATATTGGCCCGTAATTGGGCCGGACTGCCCAGGGCGATGAGGCGTCCTCGGTAGATGAGGCCCAGGCGGTGGCAGTGTTCCGCTTCGTCCATGTAATGGGTGGTCACGAACACCGTGGTTCCCTGCGCGACCAGGGCGAAAATCAGGTCCCAGAATTCCCGACGGGAGACGGGATCCACACCGCTGGTGGGTTCGTCCAGGAAGAGGACCTGAGGGTCGTGAAGGATGGCGCAGCCTAAGGCCAGGCGCTGTTTCCATCCGCCGGAGAGGTCCCGGGTCAGTAAGTGTTCTTTGCCCACCAGGCCGGCCATTTCCAGTACCCAGCGGCGCCGTTCCTGAAACCGCCGTGGAGGAAGGTCGTACACGTCGCCGTAGAAGCGGATGTTTTCCTCTACGGTGAGGTCGTTGTAGAGGGAAAACTTCTGAGACATGTAGCCGATGTGGGGCTTCATGCGGCCGCGTTCGCGCACCACGTCAAAGCCCGCGACGGTGGCCCGACCCGCAGTAGGGGGCAGCAAACCGCACAGCATGCGAATGGTTGTGGTCTTGCCCGAACCATTGGGTCCCAGGAAACCGAAAACCTCGCCTTTGCCCACCGTGAAGGTCACGTTGTCTACGGCCAGAACGGAACCAAAGCGTTTGGTCAGGCCCTCGGCCAGGATGGCCGCCTCCCGGTGGCCGTTTCGGTCGGGCTCCTCTTCGGGAAGGGGGATGATGGGACGACGCACGTCCTCGGCCGCGCGCAACTCTTCGATGGCCGCGATGAAGACGTCCTCCAGGCTGGGCTTGGTGATTTCCATGTGGGTCACGGTGACGCCGGCTTGGGCCAGGCGCTGGGGGAGGTTGCGGGCCAGGGCTTCCCCATCCCGCAGCAGGAGGTGAAGGCGTTCGCCGAAAACCTGCACCTGGGCCACGCCGGGGATTTCTCGCAGGCGGGCCACCGCGCGCGTTTGGGGATGGGCCACTATATCCACGGCCACGCCGTGAATCATCCCTTTGAGCGCTTCGGGGGCGTCCATGGCGATGATTTCCCCCCGCCGCATGAAGGCTACCCGATGGCAGCGTTCCGCCTCGTCCATATAAGGCGTGGTGACGAAGATGGTAATGCCCTCAGCCAGGAACTCATACAACAACTTC
>WFUL01000151.1 GCA_015484985.1 Anaerolineales bacterium
GGATACACCCCGCCCCTTTTACCTGACCATCTATTTTGGGGTATCAAAACAAGACGGGGAAACCACCATCGATTTGCCCCAGATAAGCCCTGAAAACAGCCCCAACATCCTTGTGATACCGCTTCCCCAAAGGGCGAAGTGGATATCTCAGATGGGTGACCCGCTGGTGGGCTTGATGGCTGAATACTGGGTTGAGGATTCCACGCAAAGGGTGTTGAATTTCTTCCGCCAAGAATGGCCCAAACAGGGGTTTACCCTGGTGAATGAAGAGCAGGGGGAGTATTACGACTCGGATATGTGGACGTTCACCTACCGGGATGGGGACAACCGACCTGTGGAGGTACAGGTGCTTCACACTCCGGGGGACCCGACGATCAGAGTAACCATCAAGGCCTCCGGCGGCGTGTTCTCCTTCACCCCCACGGTGGACAGCCGCTCGCCCGAGGGCTTCAGCGCTGCATTCTGCCGGGTGCTGGGCGGCCAGCCCCAGACGGACGGCACCTGTCTGTGGCCCGATGGCGCCTCGTGTTCTCTGGCCGACCTGTGGCAATCTGGCGCCTGTGACTCAGTGGACGAACGCGCGTGGGTCTTACTGGAAACGCCCTATCTCTACTGCTTAATTCACGGCGGCACGCCCGAATACACTCAGGAAGGGGACGTCCAAACCCTGTTGTGCCGTTTTGCCGGCAAAGAGGCGTATTGTGACGCCCTGGATTACATGAAACAGGCCTGTCAGCGGGGTGGCGGCACTGCACAGGCCCTGCCGATTAATCTGCAACGGTACACCGCCCAGGTGGAAGGCCAGGTCGCGGCCGGTGATGTGGTGCGCTACACCGTGCCCAATCCCGAATACCCCGAGGTGCCCTGGGTCATGCGCACCAGCGGTGGGGGTGGATACCTGCCGTTGTGGTTCGAGGTTCTGGTGCTCTGGCTGGAAAGCCCCGTGGACGATGTGCGGGTCGACATCTATCGTAAAGACAACCGCCTGGCCGGTCAGGTATGGGCCAACGCCGGACCTGGGGCCATGTATGTCTTCCGAGAAGGCGAAACGCCTCTCATTGAGGTCCTGGGAGGCGCACAGGATGCGGCTTTCACGTTACATGTCGGCTGGGCCGGAGGGTTGGGCGAATCCAATGGGGTCAACACGGTGAATGACCGCCTGGACGCCCAGGGGTTGCGCTTCTATACCCAATACACCACTTCGGGCCGCCTGGATGTCCGTGTGGAAGGCGATGTGGTCCTGGGTGTCTATCAAATCAGCCCCACCACCGGGGATTGGGTCCTTTTACACCCCGATGAAGGACGCCAGGACTTTTCCCTGAAGGCGGACCCAGGCACTCAGGTCCTCCTGGTTGTTCAGGGCAAACCCCACGCGTCTTTCACGCTGACCATCCAGACTTACCTGCCGGAACCCTGATGGGAGGTCGAGCCGTGACCGTTTCGTCTTCGTCCTCCTGACCGGGCACAGGACCGCGAGCGAGGGAGAAAAGGGATGAAGCGGCGGTTTTTCCGCCGCTTCATTTTTTCCTTTGGCCGGGGCAGGTCGCCATACGTTTTTCGTGTTCTGATACCAACTCTTCTGCGACGTGGGACAATTAGGACGAAGATCGGAACAAAGGACAACCCGGTTATGGGATGATATCGCCTGATATCCATCCCCGCTGTTCCACGCCCTTGAATTGTGGAGAGATTTTGCCCATTCGCGCAGGCCTCTCCGGGTACTGGACCGCAGAAAAAGGCTGACGGCCATCGGCCGACCGCCGTCGGCGAATTTTGGTCCCGTGCCCGGTTAGGACTACCCGTACAGCTACTATCCCTCTATCCCAACATCTTCTCCGCCCAATCCGCAAAGACGACGTAGCGGAAATCCTGGCCCTGGTAGGCCTGAAGGGCACCGATGAGGCCGTACACAATGGCCACCAGAGGGACGAAGGAGAACAGGCAGGCCAGGGGCATACAGAGCAGGCCAATGAGCACCGCGCTCAGGAGGCCGCTCAGAAACCAAATCACCCCGGCCAGCAGGCCGCCGCCGACCCACAGTACCAACTGCATCCAGAAGGACTGCAACGCGTGGAAGGCCACGTACCGGGAGCGGTCCTTGTACACCGCGAAGATGATGATGGCCGCAACGGGTCCCAGAAAGCCGGAGACCAGGTTGAGCAGCACGCTCAAGTGGGCCAGCATGGCCCAGAGCCGTTCGTCTTCTGGAGAAAGGGGTTGGGGAGAAGTTGTCGATTGTTCGACCATTATCCACCTCCTGTGCGCGCTGAATTCTGTGGGATTCACCCTTTGTCGAGCCCTCGCTCCTCCCCCATGGCTTGAAGGGCCTCTTGCACACGCAAATCCGGCCTGGGGAAAAGCCATTCCACTTTGACCCGAAAGCCGGGGAGGACCCGCGAAGCCACCCAGCCCCGCACCACCCGGTGGGCCGTGTAGCGCGAACCTGGCTCCGGCAGGTGCTGAATCACCGCCTTTTCCTGTATGTCCATCACCCAGTACTCGGGCACGCCGGCCTGAGCGTAGTCCAGGGGCTTTTCCACCAGGTCCACCGTGCGGGTGGAGGTTCTGGTGCCCTCAATGACCAACCGGGGCACCACAGGCAGGGGCACCTGGTTCAGCATACCTTTGGCCTCGGGCGGCAGCACGAACACGTCCGGCTCCCGCACCACATCGGGCAGAATTTGCACCGCGACCGGGCCGGTGAGCACGATGTCTTCCCGTTTGTGGGCCTTGAGGAAGGCTCGTAACAGGGCGTAAAGAAAGCCTGCCACTTCCTGATGCAAGGCGGAGACCGGCGAAGCCATGAGTACCTCCCCGCGCACGAATTCCACGAACGCGTTTTCCGGGGCCAAGCGCAGGTAGTCCTCCGGGGTCCACCCCTGCAGGCGGAGCAGATAAGCACCAGTGTAGGGCCGGTTTTGGCGGTCCAAAAGACGTACGGGAAGTTCGCAGGGTTGCCTCACCGACATCCTCACGACCTCACCTCCCGGAGTCCCTTCCGGCCTCACCAAGACAAACGTCGCACAGGTTGCTTTCAATTATATCGAAACACCGTTTGCGCTCGCAGCACATGGCACGAACAGGAGACTGTTTCAGTTTAGTAGGCGGGTGTGGATGTAAGAAACGATGGGGTAGTTCTAACCGGGCACGGGACGAAAACGGCCGACCGCCGACGGCCGACGGTGGTCAGCGAATTTTGGTCCTGTACCCGGTCAGCCCAATGTCCTCGCCTGGGGTAACAGGCTGGGTGGGCTCACCAGGTATTTCGGCCAACGGTGAAAGCGCAAGGCATCCCTTCACGCCGCAGACGGGAGAGATGCATAGGTCCGGTCCTCCCAAGAATCGGATATCGCGCTCACTGAACTGAAACAGTCACCGCACGGACAGGGGTGTTACTCAAAAGTTGCCGAAGGCCGGAAGAAGGTCAGGCCGCTTTAGAAAGGGCACCCAGCGTTTCGCACAGGCCCGACCAGGCCCTGGACCGCAGGCATAAAGAAGAGATCATGTGGCAAGCGGCTTCGCCGTTTGCCACATGATCTCTCGATGGGCACACGTTTTGCAGATGAGCCGTGTCCGTTTTGGGGGTAGAATGGGGCAGGAAGATGGCGATGAGTCCCAACCCAAAGGAGGCGCTCCCATGCCGGAAAAAATGCTGGCCGTCTGGATTGAGGAGCATGGCGGACCTGAGGTTTTACGGTACGGCGAACTCCCCATTCCCGAGCCCGGGCGCGGCGAGGTTCTGGTGCGTCTGCGGGCCGCGGCCCTCAACCATCTGGACTTGTGGGTCCGCCGCGGTTGGCCGGGACTGAAGCTGGCCTACCCCCACATCCTGGGCGCGGATGGCGCGGGCGAAATCGCCGAGGTGGGTCCTGGGGTGGAGGGATGGCACAAGGGCGACCGGGTGGTCCTCAACCCCAACATCGGATGCGGCGAGTGTGCGTACTGTCTGGCCGGCGAGGACAACCGCTGCGAACGCTGGCAGTTGCTGGGCGAAACCCGAAGCGGAACGTATGCCCAGTACGTCGTGGTCCCGGCTCGCAACCTCTATCGCCTGCCAGAGCACATGGACTTTCACGCTGCCGCGGCCGCGGTGCTGGTGTTCCAAACGGCCTGGCACTCCCTGGTCACCCGGGGAGGACTGCGCCCCGGCGAGCACGTGCTGGTCGTGGGCGCCTCGGGCGGAGTGAACACCGCGAGCATCCAGATTGCCAAGCTGGCCGGGTGCACGGTGTACGTGGTGGGGTCCAATGAACGCAAACTGGCCCTGGCCAAATCCCTGGGTGCGGATGTACTCATCAACCGGCAGGAACATCCCAAGTGGCATCGGGAAGTTTTGCGCCTGACCGGGGGTCGAGGGGTGGACGTCGTGGTGGACAACGTCGGCACCACGTTCCCCATGAGTTTCAAGGCCGCCCGCAAAGGCGGACGCATCCTCACGGTGGGCAACACCGGCGGGCCGGTCTTTGAAATCGACAACCGTTTCATTTTCGGCAAGCATTTGAGCATCATCGGCTCCACTATGTCCCCCCAGGCCGACTTCCGCACGGTGATGGACCTGGTTTTTGAGGGCAAACTGAAACCGGTGCTGGACCGCATCTTCCCTCTGGAGCAGGCCCGAGAAGCCCATGAAGTGCTCGAGGCCGGCGAACAGTTGGGGAAATTGACCCTGGAAATCCCTTGAGAACCACGAAAGCCCAAATCCGAACGTGGCGAGGGGTGATCTTTGAACCGCAGGACGTGGCCTGTTACATCGCGCTGGAAAAAGACATGGCGAAGGGCGCGCGCCTGGCTGGCGCGGCATGGGGAAGCATGGCTGTACTTTGCCCTGTTCGCGGCCACGCTCCTTTCGGGCAGTCAGGTCAACCTGCAGGGGAAAATCGAGCGCATTCGGGCCTACACGCGGCCCATGGAATTCAACGATGTGGCCTGGATGGCTCGGGCCTGGATGGTGAAGGCCGCGTTCATGCTCCTTTCCCCGGAGCGCTACATGACCCTGGACGACCAGCGGACGCTGGTGGATGCTTATCTCGACCTGGTACGGGAACTGCAACGCCGGGAGGGAGAACTGCAACAAGCCTATGGGGACCCCAACCTGGTGGACCGGAAGGCTCGCGTGGCGCAACTGCAGGCGGAACTGACCCGCTTGCGCGCCCGACACGCGCGTCTTGCTCCGGTGGTGGAACAGGTCCTGCAGGCCCAGGTCGCGTTCGTTCTGGCCGAACTGGACCTGGGCTACGGAGGAGCCATCTTCCCCCCGGTGGTCTATCGTGAGAGCGCGCTCCCCAACGCCCTGGTGGTCTCTCCTCGCCACGTCATACGTCAGGATGCCCTCATCACCCTGGACCCCAGCGTGCCCTTCGAGCGCCAGGTCGAAGTGGAAGAGACGGTGGCCCGGGCCCTGAACGTCTCCACCCTGGTGGTCCCCATCGGCGGACTGGCCACCTATCCCACCATGGTCATGCAGACCACCGACTTGCGCTGGCTCCTGGAAACCATCGCCCATGAATGGATTCACACCTACTTCGACACCCGTCCCCTGGGTTGGGCCTATTTCTTTGGAGACGCGTCCCTGCGCACCATGAACGAAACCGCGGCCAGCATCGGGGGACGGGAAATCGGCCGTCGGGTCATGGAGCGCTTCTATCCGGATTTGCTTCCCCCGCCCGAACCGCCCC
>WFUL01000152.1 GCA_015484985.1 Anaerolineales bacterium
CCCCCGCCCACCCCGTCGCCCTCGGGTCCCTCAAGCCCGGGACCACCGACGGGAGGCCAGGGTGTAATGCGCCAGGGCCTCCCGGTCCACCTCCACGCCCAGGCCCGGGGCCGTGGGCACGCTCACCGTACCGTCCTCGTTCAAGGTAAAGCGCTGCACGGTGATGTCCCGGGCATAATACCGGTCCGTGGCCGAGATGTCCCCAGGGAGACGGAAATTGGGGAGAGAAGCCAGCGCCAAATTCGCCGCCCGACCGATGCCCGTCTCCAACATCCCCCCACACCACACCGGCGCCCCCTTCTCCCGGGCCACGTCGTGAATGGCCACCGCTTCCGTCAGGCCTCCTACGCGGCCCTGCTTGATGTTGATGATCCGGCACGCCCCCATCTCCAGGGCCTGACGGGCCGCCCGACGGTGTCGAATGCTCTCATCCAAACACAAGGGGGTCCGAAACTCCGCCTGTAATGCACGATGGTCCCACAAATCGTCATGAGCCAGGGGCTGCTCAATGAGGAGCAGGTCGTACTCGTCCAGGGGACGTAAACGCTCACGCGCCATGGTCAGGGTATACGCCGAATTGGCATCCACCTGTAGCGGCACCTCAGGAAAGGCCCGGCGCACCGCGGCCACGTCCTGCACGTCGCGTCCGGGGCGAATCTTGATTTTGATTCTACGATACCCCTGTTCCAAAAACAAGGCAACCCGCCGCACCAGGTCTTCGGGCGTCGGTTGAATCCCGATGGAGACCCCCACGGCCACCCGGTCCCGCACACCGCCCAAAAGGTCCTTGAGGGAACGGCCCTGGAGTTTCCCGTACAGGTCCCACAAGGCCATCTCCACGCCCGCTTTGGCCATGGGATGCCCGCGCACCCACGCCACCGCCTGGGGGAACTCCTGGGGATGCGCCCAATCCCGCTCCAGCAAGACGGGGAGAAGGAAATGCTCCAGAACCGCCCAGGCCGTGTGGACCGTTTCCTCCGAGTATCGAGGTTCCAGCCCGGCCACACACTCGCCCCAGCCCACCGCGCCGCTGGCCTCTCGCACTTCCAGAATCAGGGCATCCCGTTCGCTTCGTCCCCCCGTAGAGGTCACGAAGGCGTGTTGCAACGGCATGCGAACGTGGTACACCGTGACGTGCTCAATACGCATGGCTCAGGCTCCCAGTGTGCTCTCCCCATAGGTTACCACATAAAAACTCCGGGGCGTAGGACCGGACAGATGGAGGAAATCGGTGACCAGATAGCCCCGGTCGAAGAGTTCCAGGAAAATCTCCCGAATGTGCAGCCGCCAGCGCCAGGCCAGGTCGATGACCTTATCCCGAAGGGCGAAGAAATCCGGCGGAATTTCCACCAGCACGAAATTCTCCTCGCCAGGGTCGGGAAAGACGACCTCGTCCGGGGGAACGGGAAAACCCGCGTCGTTCAACTGGGTGGGGTTGAGCATGCGCACATTCGCGGAAAAGAAGTGAGCCAGGTCCAGCGGCTTGCGAGGATGGGACTCCATGCGGTCCCGCACCCGGGGGGTATTCACCCACAACTCCACCAGGAACCGGTCCGAGGGCAGTCCTCGATTGAGGGTGTCCGTCATGGCACCGTAGTAATTGGGGTAGTACGTGCGCACAATGCCCCCCAGTTTGCGGATGTTCAGGTGGGCGTTGCGGCTCCACAAGGGGTCGTAGGTCCAGGTGATGAGTTCCAGGCCCTGATGGCGGACCCACTGCCACTGGGCCCGTTTCAGCCAGTACCCCAGGCCCTGGTTACGCCATTCCGGATGTACCCCCAACATATGGGAACAGTGTTTCAGGATGCGCCCTTTGGGCGTCTCGTGGAAACCCAGGAAGCCCATGACGAAGCCCACCAGTTGTCGGGGTTCCTGGAGGGTGTACGCGCCCATCACCAGTCCCCCTTCGTGGGCCAGGGCCACCATGAAGGACGCAGGCACCACGGCCTCCCGACCCTGCCAGGCCAGGTCCTGCAGCCGGGTGACATCCTCCATCTCCTCGGGTTTGGTGAGCACCCGGATTTCCACCTCACCTTTGGGAAGTTGCAGGCGTCGCATCAGAGACCTCCCACGGGCCGGGGTTGGGGATGAAGCGCGCGGGCCAGGGCAGGGAGCCGGTCCCGCACCCGTTCCGGAAACAGGCCGAAATAGCGGGGCAGGACGTCCACATCCGTGGTACGGTCCAGGGCCATGTAGTCCAACCAAAACATGAGGCCTACCGCCCGCGGCAGGGTGAGGGCCAGCCAATGGGCCAGGGTGCGCGCGTAGGGCATGGGGAGGGTCACGAAACGGGGCTGACGCCCCAGTGCCTGGCGTACCCAGGCCAGGAGGTCCTTCCAGGGGATGTGTTCAGGACCCCCGACCTCCAGCACCCGTCCCAGGGGCGGGTCCAGCAAGAGCAGGGAGAGGGCCGTCACCAGGTCCTCCACCCACAAGGGTTGGACCACGGTCTCCCCTCCTCCAGGGCGGGGAACCACGGGCAGACGACGCAATCGCCGCATGAGGGGGGTCAGGAAATGGTCTTGCGGGCCATACACCCAGGCACTGCGCACGATGACCCAGGGCACCCGGCCCTTTTGGATGATACTCTCGGCCATGCCTTTGGCCCGCAACACGGGGAAGGCCGAAGCCGGGTTGGCTCCCAGATGGCTCAGATACAACAGAACCCGGACGTTGGCCTCAGACGCGGCCAGGACGAGGTTCCGGGTGCCCTGGACATCTACCCGGTAGAGGGCTTCCATACGTCCCTTGTGTTCCCCGGAGGCCAGGTGCACCACCCCTTCCACCCCCCGCACCGCCCGGCGGAGGGCCTGGAGATCTTCCATACGTCCCAGGGCCACTTCCACCGGGATACCCGGTGGCAGGGCGTGGGTCAGGGTGCCTGGAGGGAGAAATAAACGAACCCGGTGACCGGCCGTGACCAGGACCGGCACCAGGTGTCGTCCAATAAACCCCGTACCACCGCAGACCAGCAGATGCATGAAATGGGTTCAGCCTTCCTGTTCCTTCGGCACTTCCGCCTCCGACGGGGCGGTGGGTTCGGGAGCCGGGGGCGCTGCCGTTGCGGCCTTGGGTCGTCGGGGCTTGAGGCGGGCGTGTTTGCCGATGCGCTCCCGCAGGTAGTACAGGCGCGCGCGACGCACCTTGGATTGCTGATGGCGCACCACTTTCTCAATCAAGGGAGAGCGCAAGGGGAAAGTGCGTTCCACCCCGATACCGTGGCTGGCAATGCGACGAACGGTGAAGGTGGCGTTGTTCCCTTCGCCCCGAACACGAATCACCGTACCCCGAAACTCCTGAACCCGTTCCCGTTCCCCTTCCTTGATACGGAAGTACACGCTCACGATATCGCCCGGGCGCAGGTCTTCAGGGACGTTGGGATTGGGGGGCGCCTCAAAGGCCTTGAGGAGTTCTGCCTTGTTCATGGTGGGGCCTCCTTAAACCCGAAAACTGACATCAAGAAACCCCTTGCGGGGGAAGTCCCCAACAAGGGCGGCAACGTATTATACCATGGGCCTGAGTTCACGAACCAGAAATTTGGGTGGGGTGCACTCAAAAGTTACCGAAGTGGGAGAAAAGATGGTGCCGCATTGGAAAGGCACCCAACGTTTCGCACAGGTCTGTCCGGGTCCGGGATCGAAGGAGAGGGCTGACGGCCGCCCACCGACCAACAACCAACACACAATTCCAGCCAGGACCGCCCTATGCGCCCTTTCCCTTCCCTGATAGAATTGCCACGGCAAAAAGGAGAACCTCAACCCCCTCGGGAGGACCGATGGACCCACAGGCCTTGGTGGAGGAAACCCGGCGCCTGATTGCCATCCCCAGTTACGAAGACTGCACGGCCATCCTGGCCTACGTGCAGCAACGTTTACCCTTCCTGCCCTGGAAAAAGCAATATGTGGACAAGTGGGTCAACGGTCGCCAGCAGTACAACCTCCACACCCTCAGTCCAGAACGCCCCTTCGTGGTGAACACCCACGTCGACACCGTGCCCGCGCTGACCATGGCCCATGCCTTCACCCCCCGGGTCGAGGGCAATCGCATCTATGGACGGGGCGCGGTGGATACCAAAGGCCTGCTGGCCGCGCTCATCGTCGCCGTGGAGGCCTTCTATCGGGACCACAGCACCGTACCCGTCTCCATCGCCCTGACGGTGGACGAGGAAAACGTCGACGCCGTGGGCTCCACCCATCTGGCCCCCTTCTTACAGGACATGGAATACGTGCTGGTGCTGGAACCCACCCAGGGGGCCATCTGCACCCGCCAGGTGGGGTCCCTGGAATTCGAACTCGCCATCCAGGCGCCCCAAATCTACCACGCGGCGATGTTCGGCCGGACCCCCAATGTCATTCGCCTGCTGGTGGACGCGTGGCAGGCGCTGGAGGACAGCGTGGGGCTACCCCTCAACGTCTTCCTCTTCGAGGGCGGTTGGGAACACTACACCACGCCTCCCCAGGCCCGCCTGCGGGGCGAGTTCGTCATCGAACCCGGAGGCCGGTGGCGGGCGGTGGAAGAGGCCATCCAGCGAACCCTGGGACATCCTCCCCTGAAGGGCCGGGTGACCTACCGACGCATCGACGCCGACGACCCCCTGGATTTCGACGAGCATCCCGGCACACAGCGGCTGGCACGGGCCTACGCCGAAGCCCTGGGCGAGGCGCCTGCCTTTGACATCATGCCCGTGTGGACCGATGCGGCCAACTTCGCCAAGGCGGGGGTACCGTGCGCGGTCTTCGGCTTCGGCGACCTGGCCGTGGCCCATAGCGAACGGGAACATATCACCCTGGAGGACCTGGAGCGCACCAGCCGGGTCCTTTACAGGCTCTTCACCATCCTCACCCAATAACCCCAACTGACGGGGCGGAAACCGAAACGCCGATAGAAGGCCAGAGCCCGGTCGTTGTGTTCCCCCACCCACAGACCGGCCTTTTTCAAGCCCTGGGCCCGGATGTGGTCCAGCCCGGCCTCCAAAAGCCGTCGGGCCACACTCTTGCCCCAGAATTTGGGGTGCACCACCAGTTCGTGGATTTCCCCGATGCGTTCCCCGTGCCAGTCAATCCAATTGGCGTCCACCACGATGAAGCCCGCGACCTCCCCGTCCACCTCCGCCACCTGGAAGAAGGTGTGATGCCGCTGGAGCCAACGCAAGTATCGCTTGACTTTTTGGGGCGTGGATTCACCGTATTCCGGATGTTCCCGGTAGGCTTCCTGAAACACATCCATCAAAACCGGCACGTCCTCGGCGCGGAAAGGACGCAACGTCACTGTAACGACTTCCATAGAACACCTTACCCGTTCCTTGAGGGGTATTGTCGTTGGCCTGTTCTTCGGACGTGACCGAGAGTATTTTAGCACATCTTACCCGCCTAACCCATACGCATGTGGAAAGGAGTGCACTCAGAAGTTGCTGAAGAGTGGAAGAAAAGATTATGCCGTTTTGGAAAGGGCATCCAGTGTTTCGCTCAGGCCCGACCCGGCCCTGGACCGCAGGAAGATAAGGAGATCATGTGGCAAGCGGCTTCATCCCTTGCCACATAAACTCCCTTCATCCAGGGTCCCGAACCCGGGCCGACCTGTGCGTTCCAACGAAAATGCCTGCCCATGGAGATGGTCCAAACGTTCTACCAGAGATGACGGCTTGATTTCGGCAACTTTGGAGTGTGCCCGGAAGGCGACCCCAGGATTCGGGATATTGGCGCCAATTTATACCCAGATTCGTCGGCCTATTGCATCCCCCTGGGGGCCGTGTTAGAATTACAGAGACCTGAGGGCAGTGGAGGACAGGATGCGTAAGTCCAAAATGATCGAGGTCCATATTGACAGCATCCGGGTGAGCCTGGTCTCACCGCATCGGGTGGTGTTACTCAAGGAGAACGAGGGGGACCGTTATCTTCCCATTTGGATTGGGCCGTACGAGGCGGAAGCCATCCAGTATGCCCTCCATGAAGTGGAAGTCGCCCGACCCCTGACCCATGATTTGTTACGCAACATCATCCAGAAACTGGGCGCCCGGGTGCTGCGGGTAGAAGTGGTTGACCTCCGGGATAATGTGTTTTACGGCAACATCGTGATGGAAAAGGACGGACGCATCCTGGAAATCGATTCCCGCCCTTCGGACGCCCTGGCTTTGGCCGTTCGGGTCCACGTACCCATTTACGTCGCCGAACACGTCCTAGATGCCGCGGGTATCGTCCCCGAGGAGGGTCTCTCTCTGAAGCCGGAGGAAGAAACGGAATTCAGTTCCCTGGAGCAGGCGCCCCAGGCCGAAGCACCTCCATCCACGCCTACCGAGGAAGAGGGCAGCGAGGAGAGGCTCTCCGTATTCCAAGACTTCATCGAGGACTTGCTGGAAGACCTGGAATCCTCGTCCTCGGAAGAGGACCAACCCAAACAAGACGAATAATCCCGACAGGATAGGCGGACGTTCAAGATGGAACGGTTTCCTCCCTCCTCCATGGAGCCGGAAGCGGCTCCCATCGGAGAAGGTTTGCAGGCCATTGAAGCCGAAGAGGCCGTATTGGGGGCCGTATTGTACAATGCAGACCTCTTCTTGGAGGTCGCTTCCGTCTTAAACGTCAGCGACTTCGTCCTCCCCAAACACCGCAAGGTCTGGGAGGCCTTTACCCGGCTCCACAACCGGGGCCAGGCCATCGACCCAGTGACGGTCACGGAAGAGCTGGAGCGCATGGGCGCGCTGGAGGAAGTGGGCGGCCCGGCCTACCTGGCCTACCTGATGCAAAAAGTCCCCTCCAGCCACCACGCTCTGGCCTATGCCCACTTCGTGGAAGAGATGTCCATCCGTCGTAGCATGATTTCCACGGCCCAACACATGGTCCAGCTGGCCCACAAACAAGACGTTCCGGTGGACAAGCTCCTCTCGGAGACGGAGCGGGAAATCTTCGGCATCCTCACCCGCCGGCTGAGGCGGGACATTCTTCCCCTGAACGCCATCCTGGACGAATACTACGAACACCTCACGACCCAGGCGCAACAAACGGATATCATCGGTGTACCCACGGGCTTTCGGAAACTGGATGCCCTGCTCAAGGGAATGCAACCCTCGGAGCTCATCTTCATCGCCGGGCGTCCCGGTATGGGCAAAACGGCCTTTCTGCTCACCATCGCCCGTCAGGCCGCGCACCGGGGCCATCGGGTGGCCATTTTTTCCCTGGAAATGTCCGCGGAGCAGGTGGCCCAGCGGTTGCTGGCCCAGGAAGCCCAGATTCGCAGCGACCGTATGCGCACCCCGCATCAGCTCACACCCGACGACTGGAGCCAGCTGGCACAGGCGGTGGAAGTCCTCTCCGAGCTGCCCATTTTCGTGGACGACACCCCCGCCCTCACTCCCATGCAGCTCCGGGCCAAGTGCCGTCGTGTGCAGTCGGAATACGGGCTGGACCTGGTCATGGTGGACTACATTCAGCTCATGACCGCGGGGGTGCGGACGGAGAACCGGGTACAAGAAGTGTCGTACATCTCCCGAATGCTCAAGCACCTGGCCCGAGACCTGGGGGTCCCCGTGCTGGCAGCGGCCCAGCTTTCCCGAGCCGTGGAGCAACGCTCGGACAAACGCCCCATGCTGAGCGATTTGCGGGAATCGGGCAGCCTGGAGCAGGACGCGGACGTGGTCATGTTCCTCTACCGGCCCGAGATGTACGAGAAAGAAGACGGCCGCGGACGGGGACCCCAGACCGAGGTGGTGTTCCCCGGACAGACGGAAATCATCGTGGCCAAGAACCGCAACGGCCCCATTGGCACGGTTTACCTGCGCTTTAAGGAACGCCTGGCGACCTTCGTGGAGCCGCCGGCCCTGCCGCAGGACGAGGTGGCTTTCTGAGGACGTGAACCCATGCCCGTGTTCCCCGGTTATCCCTCCGGCCCGGTTCGTTGGGTTCCCCTGCCGGAACCCTTCTTCGCCCAGGTGCTTCCTCAGGTGGAAGACCTGGCCGTCCTCCACGTTCTCCTATTCACCTTTTGGCATCTGAGCCGTCAGGAAGACGAGCCCCGTTACGTGCCCGAAGGGGCCTATGCCCGGCTCCTCCAGTGGCCCGCATGGCAGGGCCGCACTCCCCAGGAACTCCAGCAGGCCCTGGACCGCGCGGTGGACGCAGGCTACCTCCTCCGGGGGGAAGCCCGCGATGACCAGGGCCGTACATGGCGATTGTACTTCCTCCCCTCGCCTAAGGGGCGGGCCGCGTGGGAGGCCCTACAGTCCGGTCACTGGCATCCACAGGACCATCCTCATCGTCCCGTGCACATTGAGATGGACCGCCCGAACGTCTTCCGCCTGTACGAAGAAAACATCGGGCCTCTGACTCCCCTCATTGCCGAACGCCTGGAAGACGCGGCCCGCCGCTACCCGGCCGCCTGGATTGAAGAGGCCTTTCGCATCGCCGTGGAACGCAACGTGCGCCACTGGCGCTATATTGAAGCCATCCTGAAACGCTGGGAACAGGAAGGAAAGGATGACGGAACCCTTGAGGGAGATTCTGAAACGCGCCTCCGAAAATACCTCGACAGCCCCTACGCCTCCCTCTACGAAGACTGAGGGGACCACGTCTTCTTCTCCAGAGGGGGCTGCCCATGTGTGCCCCATCTGTCATGGCGTGGGCTGGTTGTCGCCGGACGTACCGCCGGACCATCCCGACTTCGGGAAGGTCATTCCCTGTCAGTGCACCCAAGAGCGCTACCGGGAACAGCTGCGCCAGGAGCTCTATGCCTGGAGCCAACTGGACCACCTGCGGCATTTGACCTTTGACAACTTCCTCCCGCGCGGTCGTCCCGGCACCCCGCCCGCCCAGGCGGACACCCTGGAGCAGGCCTTCCGACTGGCCCAGAATTTCGCCCGCAAGCCCGATGGCTGGCTCGTGCTCCACGGCCCTTATGGATGCGGGAAAACCCACCTGGCCGCGGCCGTCGCCAACGCCGCGGTGGAGCAGGGCGTGCCCACCCTCTTCCTCACCGTGCCCGACCTGCTGGACGACCTGCGGGCCACCTACGAACGAGGCGCTTCCGAGAGCTACCAGGAACGCATGGACAAGGTGCGCAACGTGGCCCTGCTCATCCTGGACGACCTGGGCGCCCACGCGGAGACCTCCTGGGCCCAGGAGAAACTCTTTCAAATCCTCAACCACCGTTACATCAATCGCCTGCCCACCGTCATTACCACCAACGTGCCGCCCCACCGTCTGGACCCGCGGCTGTACTCTCGCTTCCAGGACCAGGGGCTGGTGACCTTCGTGCGCATCCAGGCGCCGGACTTTCGGCGGGAATACGCCGACGAGGGTCATCCTGACCTCTCCTTGCTCCCATACCTGGACGACTACACCTTCGACACTTTCCATTTGCGAGAGGACGAACCCCTGACCCGCAAACAGAGGGAAAGCCTGCGCAAGGCCCTGGAGGCGGCCCGGGCCTTTGCCGAGGAGCCCCAAGGATGGCTCATCCTGTTGGGGGATACGGGTACCGGGAAGACCCATCTGGCCGCGGCCATCGCCCACGAAGTGGCCCGGCGCAGTGCGCCTCCCCTCTTCGTCTTCGTGCCCGATTTACTGGACCATCTGCGGGCGGCTTTCCACCCCGACAGCCCTGTCTCCTTCGATGAGCGCTTCGAGCAACTCCGCCAGACGTCCCTCCTCATCCTGGACGACCTGGGGCGCCAGACCACTACTCCCTGGGCTCAGGAAAAACTCCATCAACTTCTCAACCATCGTTACATCCATCGCCTGCCCACCGTAATCACCACCACCCTGGACCTGAAGGACTTCGACCCCTGGTTGCGCACCCGGCTTCTGGATACGCGACTGTGTCGCCATCTCCTCCTGCGGGTGCCTTCCTACCCCGAACGGGTTCTGCGCCATCCCCGTAAATTCGCCCGCCGGTCCTGAGCCCAGGCCGACCGCGGACCGCCGACGGCCAACAGCCGACAGGGTGCACTCAAAAGTTGCCGAAGTGGGAGAAAAGATGGTGCCGCTTTGGAAAGGCACTCAGCGTTTCGCACAGGTCTGTCCAGGCCCTGGACCGCAGGAGCAAAGAAGAGATAATGCAGCAAGCGGCTTCGCCGCTTGCTGCATTATCTCTCTCTTCATCCGGGGTCCCGGACCCAGACAGACCTGTGCGCTCCAAAAGGAAAAGGCCCGCCTGCAGAG
>WFUL01000153.1 GCA_015484985.1 Anaerolineales bacterium
AGTAGGAGACGTCGTACCCCAGGTTGGCCATGGGGTTGATGCCCGAGACCACCAGGTCCACGGGCTTTTCCAGCAGGCCCAGCAGGGCCAGGGCCACGCAATCGGAAGGCGCGCCGTCGGAGGCCAGGGCCTGGGTGCCGTCGGTCAGGCGCACCTCCCACACCCGCAGGGGGCGGTGCAGGGTCTTCACGTGGCCCGACGCCGACCAGTTGCGGTGCGGGGCCACGATGCTGTATTCCACACCGGGAATTCCTCGAACCGCTTCGACCAGGGCCAACAGGCCTGGATGGAACACGCCGTCGTCGTTGGTGATGAGAATATGGGTCATAGAGGCTTCCTCAGGGACTCAGGATTGCGGGTCATGAAGTTTCAAGGCCCTTATGCAATGCTTCTAAAAATTCAGAGAAAAGGAGCAAATCGGAGCGCAAACTCTTCCAGAGGGGTATCAATCTTTCCATGAGAAAGGCTACTCGTTCCGGTCGCAAATTGAAAGTATACACGTTTCGGACCAAATGACGGAAGCGGCGAAACAGGTCCAAATCCTCCACGAGTTGTGGATGAATCACCGCAGGACGTCGTTCCGGCATCTCCGTGGCCATTTGCCGAAGCAAATCCCGATGCCAAGTTGCACCAGAAGGCACGTGCTCATCAATATGGCAGGCAATCAACTCGAAAAGGCGTTCCACTCCGGAGTAAAAAGCGTGCAGATTAAGGGCTACGGAATCGAGATAAGCAAACTCCTCAGGTTTGACTCTCGCCTGTTCCCAGGCCTTCTGAGCCCTGGCGATAATTCGATCCAGTTCTGTGAGTTCTGCTCGAATGCGTTCGGCCAAGATTTGATATACAGTGGACATCTCTACAACTCGATGCCGTAACGCTCAATGGCTTGCGCGAAAGTCGGACTGACCGATTCCAAATCGATGAAGTCTATTGGGTAATCCTTGAACGCGTCTTCAACAAAACGCCATGCATCCCAGTATGCACGTCCTTGTAAACCTTCTACAGCCAAGTCAATATCGGAGTCAGGTGTAAACCAAGCACCATGGGCTACAGCCCCGAACACCATCACCCGCCGGGCCCCGAAACGGGTTTTTAAAATTTCCGCCACATTCTTCAGTCGCTCAAGCAGGTGTGTGCGCGTCTTCTGGGTGTTCTGCGTTTGGGGCTGAAGCTGAGCACGTCTCCGTGCACTTTCAATATACTTTTTCCAATCCGACCTTGATTGAACCCAAACCATAACACCTCACCTTACAGACAGCCCTTCTGTATTTCATCGTACCAAACTTCGGTACCTTTGCCACACCTCCGGCGCTTTGGCCCGGGCCTCTTCCAGAATCGCCTTCTCGTCCAGGGTGAGCACCCGGCGATCTTGCATGAGGACCCGACCGGCCACGATGGTGGTGGTTACCATACTCTCGTGGAAGCCAAAAATCACGTGCCAGGGGAAGTTTTCCGGCGTCACCGGAGTGTGCGCGGGGTAGTCCACCAGGATGAGGTCCGCGGCCGCGCCGGGGCGAATCACACCCACGGGCATCCCGAACAGGGTGCTGGCCAGGTCCCGGTTGGTCCGGGCCAGCATAGCGAAGGCCAGGTCCCCCGGAAGGCGCCGCGGGTCCAGGTGCACGACTTTTTGCAGCATGTAGGTGAAGCGTAGTTCTTCCCACATGGCGTGGGGGAAGCCGTCGGTGCCCAGACCCACCCGCACGCCCAGGCGTAACATGCTCTCCACCTGAGCCGCGCCCACGCCGTTGTTCATGTTGGAACGGGGTTGATGGGTGACCCAGGTACCTGTCTCGGCCAGCAGTTCCATCTCCCGGGCGTCGATGTGGATGGCGTGGGCGGTGATGGTGCGGGGGCCCAGAATGCCATGGCGGTGAAGCCGGTCCACCACCCGCTGTCCGGTACGGTGCAGGCTGTCGTACTCATCGTCCGGGTGCTCGGCGATGTGAACATGGAAGCCCATGTCATCAGGGGCCATCTGGCGGGCCCGCTCCAGGGTTTCCTCGGAGAGGGTCATGCTGGCGTGCAGGCCGAAAAGAGCTTGAATCCGACCCTCGTAGGGCCGCTCTTCCTGCACCCGTTTCCAGAAGCGCAGGTTTTCCTCGATGGCGACCTGGGTTCTGTCCTGACCGTAGCGGTCGGTCACCTCGTAGGCTAACACCGCGCGCAGCCCCGCCTGACCCACCACGTCGGCGATGATGTCCAGGGAGCCCTCCAGCGCGTTAGGCGAGGCATGGTGGTCAATGAGGATGGTGGTGCCGTGCTTGATGGCATCCAGGGCCATGACCAGGGCCGAAAGGCGCACCGCGTCCTCATCCAGGGCCTGGTCCAGGGGCCACCACAGGCGTTCCAGAATGGCGGGGAAGTCCTTGGGGGGCGGCCCGGGGATGGCCATGCCTCGAGCGAAGGCTCCGTAGAAATGGGTGTGCGCACAGATGTTGCCCGGCAAAAGGAACTGCTCCCGGGCGTCCATTGCCTCGGCCTCGGGATACCGGGCCCGCAGGTCTGCAGAGGGTCCCACCTCGGCGATGCGTCCTCCCTCGACGACGACACCATGGTCGGGCAGGATACGAAGGTCATCGTCCAGGGTCACGACGGTGGCGTGCAAAATCAACCAGGCCATGAAATCACCCCTTTCACGAAGATGGGCCAGCGCCTTCCTGGCTCAGACGCTCCATCAACGCCCAGACCAGATGGATGGCACTTTCGAGGGTTTCGGGCTCGATGTTCTCCCAGCGGTCTTGTGGCTGATGCCAGTATCCCCCATAACGGGCGGCCGGGTGTTCGGGCGGAAGCACCATGGTGATGGTCAGGGCCTTGAACCCCCGCTTGGTGGCCACGGTGGCGTCGGTATATGCGCCCACCCAGGGCTTGATGCGCCATTGGGGATGATGCTGCACCACCTCAACGGCTTTGGCCCAAATCTCCGGATGAGGAGGGTGACGACGCAGCAGCCCATCCACGCTTTGCAGAGCCGGGATGCCCAGGCCCACCATGTCCACGTTCAGAAAGTCGGCGTCCCGCAATTCGGGTCCATACTGGCGCAGGAAGGCGTCCATGCCATACGCGCCCACTTCTTCGCAGTCGGTGAAGACCACCCAGACCTCGGTATGGGGGAGGGGATGTTGGGCCAGGTGCTCCGCCAGGGCCAGGATGACCGCGGCGCCCGAGGCGTTGTCGTTGGCACCGTGGGTGTACGGGGTAGTCTCGCCCTCTACGGCCATGCCGGTGGCCACGGCCTGGAGGGCCAGGGGCAACCCGCCCACCAGCCAGCGGGAACGGGGCCACCCGAACACGGCCCGCAAGATGTGCAGTATGGCTCCCACAAGAAGAGATAGGAAAGAACCGCCCACAATCAGAGAGAAGGCGCGTAGCGAATGGGGGCTTCGATAAACCCAGGGGGTCTTGTGGGTATCCAGGTGAGCCGAGAGCACGATACGCCCGCGGGTTTCCCCACGGGCCGGAATGCGGGCAATCAGGTTCAGGCCGGTGCCTTTGGGGAACAATCGGCGGGCCCAGTTGTCCTCGAAGTCCGTCTGGGAGAAAAAGGCCCATGCGCCGGACGCGTTCAGCAGCGCAGCCAGCACGCTGGTGGCCCGTCGGGGGTGTAGCAGGTAAGCCAGATTCCCTACCAGGCCCGCGACAAAGGCGGCCACATAGGGCCAGTAGGTATGCTTCCC
>WFUL01000154.1 GCA_015484985.1 Anaerolineales bacterium
ACCGTACCCTCCTGCCCGTCCAGGCGATAGGGGGCAAAACGGGCCAAAATCCGGCCGGGAAGTCTCCCCTTGATATACACCCCGTCCCGCCGGTGCTCGATGAGTTCGATATGGCCGGCCTCATGAAATACGGACAGCAGATAGCCTTCGGAATACGGGAGCAACACCTCCACGGGGGTGTACGTGGCGAACAACTGACCGCTGACCACCTCCAACAGGCGTTCCAGACCAATACCCTTCAAGGCCGAAATGGCCACCGCGTGGTCGTGGTCCTTGAGGGCATCCAGTAGCGCCTCCGGGTTGGGCAGGCGGTCGATTTTGTTGAACACGTAGACCATGGGGATGTGGTCCGCGTGGATTTCCTTTAAGGTTTCCAGCACCGCTACGGCCTGTTCCGCGGCGTTGGGGTGAGAGATATCGATAACGTGCAGAAGGAGGTCGGACTCAGCGATTTCCTCCAGGGTTGCCCGGAAGGCCGCCACCAGGGTGGTGGGCAGTTTCTGGATGAAACCCACGGTATCGGTGAAGAGGGCCACATGTCCGCCGGGGAGTTCCACCCGACGGGTGGTGGGATCCAGGGTGGCGAAGAGCTGGTCGGCCACGTAGACATCAGCCTGGGCCAGCCGATTGAGTAGTGTGGATTTACCCGCGTTGGTGTATCCCACCAGAGAGACCACGGGGAGCCGATGCTTGCGTCGCCGGGCACGATAACGGGCCCGATGGGCGCGCACTTCCTCCAGCTCTTTCTTGAGCTGTGCAATGCGCCGCTTGATGGCCCGGCGGTCCATTTCCAGTTGCTTTTCACCCGGACCCCGCAGGCCCACGCCTTTGCCCGCGCGGCCACCGCCACCACCGGCCTGGCGAGCAAGGTGCGTCCATGCTCGAGTCAGGCGGGGAAGGCGGTATTCATGTTGGGCCAGTTCAACCTGCAGGGCACCTTCCCGAGTATGGGCATGCTGGGCGAAGATATCCAAAATGAGAACCGTACGGTCGAGTACTTTGACGTTTTCACCGAAAAACTTCTCCAGTTCCCGCTGATGTCGAGGGCTGAGCTCATCGTCGAAAATCACCACGTTGGCCTTGGTTTCCTTCAACAGCGCCCGAATCTCCTTGAGTTTGCCCTGACCCACATAGGTTTTTGGATTGGGATGATGGAGTTTCTGCGTCACCCGACCCACGACCTCTAAGCCCGCGGTTTCGGCCAGCCGCTCCAGTTCGTCCAGAGAGTCCTGCAACGAGAGAAGGGAGGGGCGGTTGCGCAATTCCACACCCACCAGGATGGCCCGGTCGGTATCAGGTCGGGTTGGGATAGGGCGCCCTTTCCCACGAGGTCGAACCTCTTCTTCGTCCTCCAGCAAGACTTCGGGGAGAACGCGTTCCACCCCCTCTTCGTCCACCACGATGACCCGAGGGGATTCCTCATCAGGGGCAGCTGACGTTGTGACGAGTTCTTGAGTATCCTGTGCGGTGACCTGTGCTTCCTGCCTGCGCTCCATATTCCCTCCTCAGCTCAACGGCCGTTCATCCGACGCCACCAGCGGAGCATACGGTCCATGGCCTCCTCGATGACCTCCGTGGCTGTGCCCAGCGAGATGCGTATATATCCTTCTCCATGGGGCCCGAAGACCACACCCGGGGTCACACTTACCCCTGCTTCTTCCAACAGACGCTGGGTATAAGTCATGCTATCCCAGCCCTGGGGAAGATGGGCCCAGATGTACATCCCGGCCACCGGTGTCTCCGCGGACAGTCCCAAGTCGTCCAGGTACGCTAAAATAATATCGCGACGCTGTCGGTAAACGGCGTTACGCTCCTCCATCCACGATTCCATGCGGGCATCGGTCAGCGCCACGGCACCGGCCTCCATCATGGGACGGAAGTGGGAGGAATCCACCTGGCTCTTGTAGCGATGCAGCGCTTCCAGGGCTTCGGGATTCCCCACCGCGGCACCCAACCGCCATCCGGCCATGTTCGCCCGCTTGGACAGACTGTTGAACTCCACCGCGACGTCCTTGCTTCCTGGCACCTGCAGGATGCTGGGCGGTCGTACTCCTGGTTCCAGGACCACGTCCACATACGGCGCGTCGTGAGCCACAAGTATATTGTAGCGTCGCGCGAAATCCACAGCGCGGGCCAATTCCTCCAGGGTCACCGTGCCCCCGGTGGGGTTGTTGGGATAATTCAGCCACAAAAGGCGGGCCCTCCGGGCCACATCCTCAGGTATGGCGTCCAAATCGGGGAAGAATCCCCTATCCGCTTTTAAGGGCAGATACACCAGTTCCGCCCCCGCCACCCGGGCAGCCCCGTGGTAAGTGAGGTAACCGGGGTCAGGCACCAGTACGACATCGCCGGGGTCCACTAGAGCCTGTACCAGGTGAAAGATGCCCTCTTTAGAACCAATCAGGCCCAATACTTCGGTCATGGGGTCCAGGGATACGCCAAAACGTTCTTGATAGTAGCGCGTCCAGGCTTCCCTGTATTTGGGCAGACCACCGAAAGGGGAATAGGCATGGACATGGGGGTCCTGGACGCGACGTCTTAGGGTTTCAATGACGAAAGGGGGAGGAGGTCCGTCGGGGGCACCCATATCCATGCGCAAAACTCGCCATCCCTGCGCTTCCAGCGCACGAATCTTCGCCCCCACCTGGGCAAAATAGTAGGGATGTAACGACGCAATACGCCTTGCTACCTTCATTCGCTTCACTCCCCAGAAGAAGATTTCAAGTTCGGATCAGAAAGCAGAGGAAGACGAAGGCAAAAGGTCGCGCCCGGAAAGCGATTTTCGTCATACCCCGGAGATTCCACCCAAATATGGCCACTATGGGCCTCGATTACACCTTTGACAATGGCCAATCCAAGACCGGCACCGCCACCTTTGAATCGCTCCCGAGGACTGGAATAGTTGTCGGGTTCCCCAAGGCGAACGAACCGCTCGAAGATGTCCTGTTGAGCTTCTGGAGGAATCCCGATTCCCGTATCCTGGAATTGGATTTCTACCTGATCTTCTTCGTGCAAGACGTGCATACGCAGGGTGACGTGACCACCGTCGGGCGTGAACTTGACCGCATTGTCCAGGAGATGCGCGAAGGCTTTGGCCAGGTATTCCGGGTCTCCCAGGACGGCTGCCCGGGGTAGGGGTGTTGGTTCCAGGATGAATTGAATCTTTCGCTCTTGCATGATGGGCACATAGTCCTCAATGACGTCTTCCAACAAGCGATGCAACCAAAGGGGTTGAGGGTCCTGAGCCACCTGATCGTTTTCCACGTAGGCCAGGTCCAATACCGCTTCCACCAAGGCCCGCAAACGTCGCATCCCCTGTTCCATCCCGGTGAGCACCTCAACCAACTCCTCGGAGGACACGGTCGAATGCTGTTCCACCAAAGCCTGAAGCATCTGCAAGTAACCGTCCACCACCGTCAGGGGCGTGCGCAACTCATGGCCCACCACAACGACGAAACTGGACTTGAGGCGCTCCAGTTTCTCGACCCGGAGCCGTCGGGCTTCCAGTTCTTGAAGGCCTTTCTCCAGTTCTTCCTCGGCCGTCCAGGCGAGCAATTCCAGGGCTTGTTCCCACCAACGGCCCAATTCATTTGTTGCGTCCTCGGGTAGATGTTCCCGCAACAGTCGGCTCAACAGGCGAATCAGGGTGTTCACCAACGGTGTGACCACCAGGGTTTGCTCGTAACGCCAAAAAGGTGTGCCCTCGTCCAACCACCGACGGATGACTTCCTGGGCGGGGGCCAGATTCCCCTGCTCTGCCGTGGCGTGCAGGCCCCAGTAGAAGGCCTGTAAGGCCTCCTCCCAGGGGTCCTGATCCACCACGTAGAGGATGAAGGCTTCGGTGGCCTTGCGAATCCATGGAACGTACAGACGTTCCCAAAGCGAAGCATCCTGGAGAAAAGAGCTCATGGCACGACCTCAAAATGTCTTCCTCGAAAGTTCACGATTCTCCTTGGAGTAGCGCCTGGGCCAGGGCGTTGTGACGTTCCACCAATGCGGGCAAATCCACCGTGGTCAACTGTCCCTCTTGGACGATGACGCGTCCTCCCACCACCGTGTAGTCCACCCGGATGGGGGAGCAGAAGACCAGCGCGGCCACCGGATCGTGCAGGGCGCCTGCGTATTCCAGCCGGTCCAGACGCACGGCGAAGAAATCCGCGGCTTTACCCGGGGCCAACACACCGATGTCGGTGCGGCCCAGCACGCGTGCGCCACCTCGGGTGGCCAGTTCCAGGGCCTGCCGCGCGGTCATCAGGGGCGGTGCGTCCTCGTCGCTACGAGAAGCACCCAGCAGACCCGCCCGTACCCGGGCCACCAGCATGGCTTGGCGGGCCTCGGCCAACATGTGGGAACTGTCGTTACTGGCCGAGCCGTCCACACCCAGACCCACCGGTACCCCGGCCGTGAGCATCTCCACAATGGGCGCAATGCCCGAGGCCAAGCGCATGTTGGAGGTGGGACAATGGGCGACACCCACCTGGTGTTGGGCATAAAGTTGGATTTCCGCTTGGTTCACATGCACCGAATGGGCAAACCACACATCCGGGCCAATCCAGTCCAGGGTTTCCATGTAAGCCACCGGCCGCATTCCAAAGTGTTCCTGACAATAACGCTCCTCATCTTCGGTCTCGGCCAGATGGGTATGTAAACGTACGCCGTAGGAACGGGCCAGCGCCGCCGCCTCCCGCATCAGGTCAGGGGTCACGCTAAAGGGCGAACAGGGGGCGACCACGATGTGCACGAAGGAACCCGGCCGTGGGTCGTGATAGGTCTCGATGAGGCGCCGAGTATCCCACAAGATGAAATCCTCGTCCTCCACAAGGCTATCTGGGGGAAGACCGCCCTGGCTCTCCCCCAGGCTCATGGAACCCCGAGACGCGTGCAGGCGCAAACCCACGAGTTGGGCGGCCTCGATTTCATCATCCAACCGGGCGCCGTTGGGGAAGATATAGAGGTGGTCGAAGGCTGTGGTACAGCCCGAAAGGGCCAGTTCAGCCAACGCAATTTGCGTGGAAACACGGATGTGTTCCGGGGTCATGCGAGCCCAAATGGGATAGAGGGTCTTGAGCCATTGGAAGAGGTTCGCATTCTGGGCTGCAGGTACAACGCGAGTCAGGGTCTGATAGAAGTGGTGATGGGTGTTGACGAGTCCCGGAAGAACGATGTACCCGTCCAGATTCAGGACTTCGTCCGCGGTTTCCGGGAGCGTCTCGGTGGGCCCCACCTGCTCGATGAACCCATCGCGGATGAACATTCCGCCATCCGGAATTTCCCGGAGGGCATCATCCATGGTGACCAAAAGGGTGGCATGACGGATCAACAAGGTACTCATGGGCACCTTCCTATGAGTCGGAGATTTTCTAGGGCTTTCATTGTACCCGAAACAGGGATATTCCCTGGCGCATACCTGTATCGCAAAAGTTGCTCATTCCAAGCGAAGGGTATGTCGGATAGACCCGCCAAACCCATCTCGGCAAACCCTGGTTAGTCCTGTCATGAATCTCGCAAGATATGAGTATGCGCCAGTTCACACGCCCGATTGACCAAGAGGCAAGGCCCGGGATTGTGATACACTTGCGACAGCCCCTTCCAGGAGGTTGTCAGGTGCGGGCGCGGTTGTGGGTGGTGTTGGCTTTACAGGTGGCCCTTTTCTTTCTGGCCCTGTTCCTGAATGCAGCCCTGGGCGCCGTGTCCATCCCCCTCAGCACACTGTTGCACCTCCTGGCACAACGCTTCTTCGATCTGCCGGGAATCCCCTCCGTTCCCGCGTACATCCCTACCATATTGTTTGACCTGCGCCTTCCCCACACCGTGCTCATGGCCCTGACCGGGATGGCCCTGAGCATCAGCGGTGCCGCCTATCAAGGACTCTTTCGTAATCCCCTGGCCGGTCCGTACCTCATCGGCGTAGCCTCCGGAGCCGGATTGGGTGCGGTGGTGGCTTTGAGTTTGTTCTGGCCCACCCGTCTATTGGGCATGTACGCGGTACCGGCCGCGGCTTTCGTTGGGGCGCTGCTCACGGTGCTGGCGGTGTACACCCTGGCCCGGGTGAACGGTCACCTGCCCGCCGAGACCCTCATCCTGGCAGGGGTGGCCCTCTCTGCACTGACCTCCGCGGTCACTTCCTTCTTGATGTTGCGCTCCCGGGGAGAGGTGCGTCGCGCCCTGGCCTATCTCCTGGGAGGCGCGCCCATGGCCGGATGGGAGCCGGTGCTGGCCATGTTTCCCTATGCCCTCATCGGTATCGGGGCGTTGTTGCTGGCCGGACATGCCCTCAACGTGCTCCAGTTCGGCGAGGAGCAAGCCCACCAATTGGGCCTGCCGGTGGAACCGGCCAAGCGCTGGATTTTGCTGGCTGCCTCGCTGACGACCGCGGCGGCTGTGGCTTTCGCGGGCATCATCGGCTTCCTCGGCCTCATGGTGCCCCATGTGGTGCGGAGGTTGTGGGGTGAGGACTATCGCCGTCTGTTGCCCCTTTCCGCACTCAACGGCGCAACGGCCCTCTTGCTTTGCGACCTGGTGGCCCGTATCGCGCTTCGCCCCCAAAGCCTGCCCATTGGCATCGTCACCGCATTGGTGGGCGCGCCTTTTTTCCTTTGGATTTTACGGCAGACGAAGCGCCAAACCCTCGGCTTAGGAGGTGAAGGATGAGCCAGGTCCATGTCGTGAACCACCCCGTGGTGGCCCACTGGCTCCGCATCCTGCGGGATAAAGACACCCCGCCCCACGAGTTTCGCCGAGCCCTGGATATCGTGACCCACCTGCTTCTTTACGCGGCCACCCAGGATTTAGAAACGGAACCGGTCTCGGTAGAGACCCCTTTGGAGACCACGGAAGGCGTCCAACTCAAGAGCCGGGTGGGTTTTGCCCCCATCCTGCGGGCCGGACTGGGTATGATACCCGCGGCTCTGCGTCTCTTCCCCCAGGCTCAGGTATGGCATCTGGGCTTCTACCGAGATGAAACCACCCTCCAGCCTGTGGAATACTATGATCCTTTCCGCCATAAGGCTTGCACGGTGGACGTGGCCTATATTCTGGATCCCATGCTGGCCACGGGAGGCTCCGCGGTGGCCGCGGCGCACAAACTCAAGGAATGGGGCGTACCCCGGGTTGTCTTCCTGGGCCTCATCGCTGCGCCCGAGGGGGTGGCCTTGTTGGAGAAATACCATCCGGATGTGCCGGTGTACGTGGCCGTGATGGACCGACAGCTCAATGATCGAGGTTATATCCTGCCGGGCCTGGGGGACGCGGGCGACCGGCAATTTGGCACGTAGTACCAATTCTCTCGTGAGGCGGGACAATGGTTCTGGTCGTCCTAACCGGGCACGGGACCTGGTCAGGCCTGTGCGTTCCAACGGAAATGCCTGTCTGTAGAGAAGTGGTCCAAACTTTCTGTCCGTAGAGGACGGCTTGATTCCGGCAACAATTGCATACACACGTTATGGCAAGAGCCGCCATGCCTCGGGAGGCCAGTAGACCAGCACAGCTTTGCCCACAATGCGGTCGATGGAAATGGGACCGAAAATGTGGGAATCCGTGGAGTGGTTTCGATTGTCTCCCAGAACGAAAACGTGTCCCGGCGGCACCCGCCAATACCCCTCATAACGCGGGCGCTCTGGGATATAAGGTTCCTCCAAAGGCTCGCCGTTGATGAACACCCGCCCATTCTGGATGAGCACCTCTTCCCCCGGCAGCCCAATTACCCGCTTGATGTACTCCTGACCAGAATCCTCCGAGTAGAAGACCACGATGTCACCCCGTTGGGGTGGTTGGGTCAAATACGCCAGCCGCCAGACCAGAATGTATTCACCCCCGCGAAACGTGGGTACCATGCTATAGCCCAAGACCTGCACCCGGGCCGTCAGGGCATTGATGGCCAGGTAAAAGGTGAGGGCGAACACAAAGGTGACCAGCGTTTCCTTCAGGAAGGATAGGCACCCGCTCCCTTTCGACTCGGAAAGGCCTTCTGAACCGGATGCCTTCTCGACATTGGTCAGGTGGGTCAACGCCTCACCTCGCCCGCCGAACACCGATTCGGAGGGCTCTAACCGTACCGGGGTGGGTTCGTCTTCGATTTCGAAGGCTTCGGACGCGTGCGCTGGTGGTTCACTCATGAGTGTTTACCCCGGAATCAGAGCTCGGTTCCAATGGCATGGACCAGGAGGAAATTGGCGGGACGCATGGCATCGACCGGAAAGCCGGCGACCAAAACCACTTTCTGCCCGGCTCGGACCAAACCTGAACTCTTGAGCGCGTTCTCAATGTGGCCCAGCATCTTCTCTACACTATCGGCAAAAGGCACCATGTACGGGTAGACTCCCCAGTACATACTCAGGCGACGATACGTGCTTTCCTCAGGCGTAAAGGCCAGGATGGCCGCTCGCGGCCGGGTTTTGGAAAGGGTGATGGCCGTTCGGCCGGTGTGGGTAAACACCGCCAGCGCGGCCACCTCCCGCATCTCCCCCAACTTACGGGCGGCGAGGGCCAGGCTCAAAGGAGGTCCCTGCATGGCGGAAGCGAAATCCTCGGGGGCTTGATAGCACCGGGTCATATCCCCCATGTACATCTCCGCCATGCGGATGATAGCGTCCATGGTGCGCACGGCCTCCACGGGGTACTTTCCCGAAGCCGTCTCCCCCGAGAGCATCAGGGCATCGGTACCGTCAAAGACCGCATTGGCCACGTCCGAGGCTTCGGCCCGGGTAGGACGGGGATGATGCATCATGGACTCCAGCATCTGGGTGGCCGTGATGACCACCTTGCCGTAACGATTGGCCATCTGGATGATGCGCTTTTGGGCAATGGGTACCTCTTGGATGGGAATCTCTACCCCCAAGTCGCCTCGGGCCACCATGACACCATCAGCCACCAAAAGGATTTCTTCCAAATGCTCCAGGGCCTCCCGACGTTCCAGTTTAGCGATGAGGGGAATGTCTGCCTTCTCGGGCGCGAATTGACCAATGGCCTGCCGCACGCGAGCCACATCCTCGGCTGTACGCACGAAGGAGATGGCGATAGCATCCACACCGTGTTCCAAGCCGAATTTCAGGTCCGCCTCATCCTTCTCGGTGAACCCCGGTACATCAATGTTTACGCCGGGTAGGTTGATGCCCTTGTGGGAACTTACCACACCGTCCACCAACACGCGCGCTCGGGCTTCTCCGTTCTCCACTTCGACGACTTCGAACTCCAGCAGACCGTCATCAATGGCAATCCGACTTCCGGGATGCACATAGTCCATGAACTCGGGAAAGGCCACCGGCAACACATCCTCCTCAGGCTGGGACTCCCCTACCCGAAAGCGAACCACCTGACCCTTCTGTACCCGGACCGGTCGGGCCAAATCCCCCAGGCGAATCTTGGGCCCTTGCAGATCCTGGAGAATGGCTACGGGTTTCCCCATCCGGTGGGCCAGGCGCCGCAGGGTGTGGATGACTTCCGCGTGCTCCTTATGAGTGCCATGGGAGAAGTTGAGCCGGGCCACGTCCATGCCTGCCCACAGGAGTTGGCGCAACACGCTCTCATCTCGACTGGCAGGGCCAATGGTGGCCACGATTTTCGTGCGACGCAGCACCCGACGGTTCATCCTTCGCCTCCCAACAGCAGGGCCAACAGGCCTTTCTGCGCGTGCAAGCGATTGTGGGCCTGTTGAAAGACCACGGACTGGGGACCGTCCATGACCTCATCGGTGATTTCGTATCCCCGGTGGGCCGGAAGGCAGTGCATCACGATGGCTGTAGGCTTGGCCCGGGCCACTAGGGATGCGTTCACCTGATAAGGCGGAAACACCTTCAAGCGTTTCTTCGCCTCGGCCTCCTGGCCCATGCTCACCCAGGTATCTGTGTAGATGACATCGGCTCCCTCCACGGCTTTGTGAGGGTCCCGTTCCACGTGCAGCGTTGCGCCACTCTCCTGAGCAAAGGCCTCGGCCAAACGCCAGGCCTTTGCCGGAATATCGTACCCTTCCGGACCGGAAAAAACGAAATGCGCGCCCAATTTGGCACACAAGTGCAGAAGGGAAACGGCTACATTGTTACCATCACCCACGAAGACCACTTTGAGACCCTCAAAGCGGCCAAAATGCTCGTAAATGGTCAGACCATCGGCCAGGGCCTGGCAGGGGTGATTGTAATCACTCAAGCCGTTGATGACGGGTACATCGGCCCAACGAGCCAGTTCTTCCACGTGCTCATGGTCGAAGACCCGAGCCATGATGGCGTCCACGTATCCTGAAAGCACTCGAGCTACGTCAGAAATGGCCTCTCGTTTCCCCAGCCCGATCTCCTGGGGGCCCAGGTAGAAAGCGTAGCCGCCTAAATGTTGCATGGCCATTTCGAAAGAAACGCGTGTGCGCAAACTGGGCTTCTGAAAGACCATGGCCAGGGCTTTGCCTTTCAAGAGTGGGGCATTATGCCCTGTTCGCCGCCATTCCTCTTTGAGTTGTCGGGATTTGTCCAGAATTTTCCAGATGGCTTCTGGAGCATAGTCCGCTAAGGCTAAAAAGTCGCGTTCGGGGCTCATGATTGGGCCTCCATAGGGTGAATGTTCAGCAGGATTATACCCCCAGGCACAGGGAAAAACGCCTTGTTTGTGCGTAAAGAGGAGGAATGGGAGAAAGCTGTCCTTCCTCTACCCGTCCAGGCTTGGGCCAACCGGGGAGGCTATCCTATGCGACCTTGTCCATGGGCACTGGGAGGTAGGAGAGGATGGCAGGCAGTGGCTTTCGCCGCTATCTGCCCCTTATCTCTTTCTTCACCGGTGGTCCCATACCCGGACAAGCCTATGCGTTCAGGGAAAACGGAATCTATCCAATCTCCAGTCCGAACCTCAGAACTTCGGACTGGAAATCTGCAAGATATGGATATGTGGCGATTTCCCTTGAATGCATTTCTCGAACTACTCCTCGTGGTCCTCTGCATCCTGGTCCCGGTCTTCAGAAAGGTCTTCCACGAATCCTTTTTCCAAAGGGGAATAATCCGGCTCCTCTAGAGTTACGTCCTCTCTCTGAGAGGACAGATGTCTGTTCTCCTCGAAACTCGTTTCCTCATGGCTGAGGTTGTCTTTTCCGTCATCCACCTCGTCATCATCACCGGATTCATGTTTTTCTTCCTTCTCGTTTTCCACCTCAACCTCCAGCACCCGCCACTGTCCCTGGGCGTCTTGCCAGACTTCCAACTCAATATAGGCTCCCACCTGCAACGCGCCTTCGATTTCAGCCTCCGGAGCTAGATCCCACCACGCACCGTTGACCTGCACCCGATGGGGCTCCAGGGCTTCAACGTACCCGTAAATTTCTCGCACCTGTCCTTTATACGAGGTTTTCGGTTCAACCTTGACCGCCTTCCATGTCTCTTCTCGAGTATCCCATTGCAAATGGACCTCGACTAAGGTTCCGGGGGTCAGCCAATCTACCAGGGCAGGGTCCCGAAGCAGGAATTCGTGACCGTCAATACGCCAGAACTGACCCTGCCTTTGGACTTCGCCCACGATGGAGATTTCCAAAGGCGCCCTGGCTTCCGCACGCGCGGCCACACGTATCCATTGCGCCTGCCAACGACCATCCTTCAGAGAGTGTCCCACGACTTCCACCACATCCCCCGCGCGAGGTACGCCCTGCACCAGAGTATCCGGGGTCAACAACACCTGCGTACCGTCAATAGTCCACACCGTACCCTGACGCTGCTCCAAAACGCCGACGAAGCGCTTCCCTTCATACAGAGCATTGACCGTCTCTAGGAGGGCCTGTTGGTGTTGGGGGCCCACTACCGAGGCCAACATCTGGATATCGGCGGTCAGGTTGGCCGGGGGAGTTCCTGGTTCTCCCTGCGCCATCTGGGCTAACGCGTTCACATGGTACAGCAGGTTCTCTAAGAGGACCAGGCTTTCTTGCTGTCTTCCCGAAGCGAGCAAATCCCTCAGTTCGTGTATTCGTCGTTGGGCAAACCGTTGATGCAATTGTGCTCGCACACCTGGGCTTCGTGCACGCATAAGGAGGAGGTTCTCCTGCCAGAGTTTGATCGTGTACAGGGGGGAACCGGGCAAAGCCCTTTCCGAAGCCCGAACAACCACCACACTTCCGGTGAAGATGAAAGCCAAGACCAGCACCAGGGCGAAGGCCCGCCGGAAGAAAGGTTGCATCAGGGCAAACCTCTCCTTCCAAAAGGTCCAGAAAACTCGTCCTCGGGGACGCAATGCCCGAACCATGGCTCGGTAATGCTCCCGGGCCTCCCGCAGGCGCCGGAAATCGACCTCCGGCTCCTCTGTGGCCAACGCCTGAAAATAGCGTGCCAGTTCTTCATCCAGTTCCATCCAGGGTTCTTCTCGTCGTGTCATAAATCCTCTTCCTTCAGCAGACGCCGCAAGTTTTCCAGCCCTCGATGTTGCAATGCCTTCACCGCACCCACCGATGTTCCCACTGTCTCGGCAATCTCTTCAAAGGTAAATCCCTGCAAAAATCGCAGGCTCAGCACCTTCGCCTGACGGGGTGGTAAGCGTCGCAAGGCCTGTCGTAAACGCTCGGCTTGCCATCGTCGTACCGCTTCTTCTTCCGTCGTGGAACCCACCGGGTCCTTGAGCAACGTCCGTTCCACATCTTCCAAAGGGGATACGGGATGCTCGCGAAAACGGTCACGGACCCAATTGTGTACCATGCGATAGAGATATGCCCGCAGATGCCGTTGAGGCCCTTGCCCACGACGCAGTGCAAAGAGAAAACGAGCAAAGACTTCCGCCACACACTCTTCCGCCTCCTCTTCCTGTCCCAACAAACGATAGGCATACCTGAACAGGCCCGGCCGGTACAGGTCGTAAATTTGCAACAACGCTTCTTCTTCCCAGGCACGGGCCCGTTTCAGAAGGCGGGATTCATCCACTTTGGAAACCACGTGTACCACTCTTAAGACGTAAAAATTGAGGCGTGGATACGGACAAGTTACAAGTCAATTATAAAGAAATCAAGGGGCATCCAACGATCCCCCTCCATTTTGCAAAACCCCAGCCCTTCTCTTCGAGCAGGATCAATCTCGGTGTCAAGGAAGATTGATGTTGGTAGGGGGACTTCGCCATTGCTGTTCACATGATTTTCTGCTTTCCTGCGGTCCAGGGCACGGTTCGTTCTACGCGAAACTCTGACGTCCTTTCTCGGCAGGCGTTACCACTCTATTATCCATATCTAAACCTCAGTTAGCGTTTTCTCTTGACATACAGTACCACCTCGGATTAGAATGATTCTTGATTTGTATTTGGCACAATTTCGGGTCGACTACAAACAAGGGGAAGGAAGATGCGTGATCCCAAAATTGTGGCACAAATTGAAGCGCGTTTGCTGGAGGCCCTGCACCGGGCTGGCTTGAGGTTAACAGTGCAACGGCGAGCCATCTGCCGTCATCTGGCTGAGAGCGATGAGCATCCTACGGTACAGGATATCTACCGGGCACTCAAGCCCCGTTATCCATCCCTTTCTTTGGCCACGGTCTACAATACTGTCGACCTTCTAGTTCGGTTGGGGGCCATTCACGCCTTGGGAACCGCGGGCGACGATGCCGTACATTACGATGCAGATGTGTCCCCCCACGTGAACCTGGCCTGCATTCGCTGCCACCGGGTAGTAGACTTACCCTCTACCCAAGTGCAGGAGCTAGAAGAGGAAGTGCGTCAGCGTTCCGGCTATCGCGTCTTGGGTGCCCGCGTGCTCTATTACGGTCTGTGTCCTCAATGCCAGGCCGATGAGACTGCATTGACCACCACTATGACGGCCATCTCGTCTTAGGGAGGAGATTCTCCATGACCGCAACCGATATCCGACGTCCTAACATCCCGGAGGGTGTACCCGACATACGTTGCACCGATGTGCTGCAAACCCTGCTCAGGGGATACGAGGGCATCCAGGAAGCCGACTTCGATATCCAGACCGGACGTTTGCGCCTGGTGTACGACCCACGGGTCCTGGAACCGGCCCAGGCCCTGAACCTGGTCCAAAAGGCCGGCACCCAAGCCTATGCTCAGGTGCAACGCTGTCTACAGGCGAATACGGCCACCTGTCAGGAATGTGTGGCCCAAATGGGCCAGCAACTGGCTTCCTACTTTCAGGCCGCCGCGCGGGTGGAGCAGGTCAACGCCCGGGTACGCAATGGACACATTGAAGTACGGCTTGTAAGCCCCGGTCCCGAAGCCGCGCGGGCAGAGGTGGCCTCTCCTTCCTTGGTCCCACGCCCTGAAGAAGCGAAACCCAAAGTCCTTCGACGCTTTCCCATACCCTGGCCGCGCACTCGGGGACAATGGGAAATCCTGCTCACCATCGTCACGCTGCTGGCCTTGGTGGCCGCGGAGGTTCTGGGGACCCTGGGCCGGGAAGGCATCTGGACCATTGGTTTCTTCACAGTGGCCTACCTCGCAGGCGGATACTACGGTCTGTTGGACGGCCTGGAGTTACTCTTCAAAGAACGCAAACTGGACGTCAATCTCTTGATGATTCTGGCTGCCCTGGGAGCGGCTATCATCGGGCAGCCTGCCGAAGGCGCAGTGTTGCTCTTCCTGTTTTCCCTGTCCAATACCCTGCAGACCTACGCTATGGACCGAAGCCGTCGAGCCATAGAGGCCCTATTGGACCTCCGTCCCCCGGTGGCACGGGTGCGGCGCAACGGCGATTGGGTCGAGGTCCCTGTAGAAGACCTGAAGCTGCATGAAGTGGTCATGGTCCGACCCGGGGAACGTTTCCCCATTGATGGTGAGGTCGTTGCCGGGCAGACCGAAGTGGACCAATCTCCTATTACCGGGGAATCCGTACCGGTCCCCAAAAAGCCCGGGGACAAAGTGTTCGCCGGCACGGTCAATGGCACGGGCACGCTGGAGGTGAAAGTCACCCGCTTGGCCGAAGACACCACCCTGGCCCGGATTGTCAAACTGGTCGAAGAGGCCCAGGCGACCAAGGCCCGAACCCAGCGCATGTTGGAGGAGTTTGAACAACGTTACGCGCTCTTCGTTCTGGCCGCGGCGGTGGTACTTTCGGTGCTGCCCCCGCTCCTCTTCGGCACGCCTTTCCCCAAGGCCTTCTACCGGGCCATGGTGTGGCTGGTGGTGGCCTCGCCCTGCGCTCTGGTGATTTCCACACCGGCCAGCATCCTCTCGGCCATCGCCAACGCGGCCCGCAACGGTGTGCTTTTCAAGGGTGGTGTTCACCTGGAACGAACCGCCTTGATTCAGGTCGTGGCCTTCGACAAAACGGGTACCCTCACCGAGGGTAAGTTGCGGGTGACCGACGTGGTTCCTCTCAACGGAATTCCTGCGGATGAACTACTACGCCTGGCCGCTTCAGTGGAAAGCCGGTCGGAGCATCCCATTGCCCAGGCCATCGTGGGCCTGGCTCAGGAGCAGGGCATCGATGTCCCCGAATCCACCGGATTCCGGGCCCAGGTAGGTCAGGGCGTGGAGGCGCGGGTCAATGGCCACTGGATTTGGATAGGAAATGCGCGGCTGTTCCAGGAGCGCGGGGTCTCGTTGCCCGAGGAGGTCCGGAGCCGGTTAGAGTCCTTAGAAGCGCAAGGGAAGACAACCATGCTGGTGTACAACGCTTCCCAAGACCAATGGTTGGGCATGATCGCCGTTGCCGACACACTCCGTCCAAACACGGCGCAGGTAATTCGCCAACTGAAGGCCCTGGGAGTGAAGAAGGTCATCATGCTCACCGGTGACCACCCGCGTGTGGCCGCCAACATCGCGCAATTGGTGGGCGTGGACGAAGTCTACGCCGGTTTACTCCCCAAGGACAAAATGGTCATCCTCAACGAAGTGCGGGAAAAGCACGGCTTCACGGCGATGGTGGGAGATGGCGTGAACGATGCTCCGGCCCTGGCCTCGGCGGACATTGGCATCGCCATGGGTGGGGCCGGAACCGATGTCGCGTTGGAAACCGCGGACGTCGTCCTCATGGGCGACGACCTGGAATTGCTTCCTTTCGCCATCGGTCTGGCCCGTAAGTCCCGTCGCATCATTTGGCAAAACATCACCTTCTCCCTGGCCGTCATTGTCCTTCTGGTGGCCCTAACGTTCGGCCTGGATCTCCCTCTACCCCTGGGCGTGGTTGGACACGAGGGAAGCACGGTCATTGTGGTCCTGAACGGACTTCGGCTCCTACGATACCGATATTGAATATTGATAAGGAAGCCCCAGGCCTCACTGCGTACGCCTGGGGAGGTGGAAGCCCCGGTCAGATGGAAGCCACAGGCATTTCTCCCAACGTGTCAACGACGTGGGCCTGGAAAACGCTCATGCGGGGGATGCCTCCACAGCATGAAGCCGGGGGTGGGAAGTCCTCCCACCCCCGGGCCTTTCCATATCTGCGCAAAAACCACGGGCAGAAAGGGGCGCCATCCTCCCAAGCGTGGTGAGCCCTTAAGCCCGAACCTCTTGGCGTTGGAACAGAATGTAGGCCAGGGCGAAGAGCACCAGCGTCGCGGCGATCAACCCGGTGAGGTGGGGCCAGATCAGCAACACACTCTGGGAAAGGGGGAGCGGTTGTCCCAGGATGGCGCCTTCCAGCTGGAAGGGCAACACAATGCTCAACGAGCGGACTTCGGGCCGTAATAGAGCCACCAGAATCTCCGCGTATAACTGACCCGGTGCCACACGACGCAGGGCCAGCTGCCACCGTGCTTGGGCCAAGAGTTCCTCGGGAAGGCCAACACGAATGGGCGCGATAAGGGAGGCCATAGACGTGGCAATCATCCCCCAGAAGACAGTGAAGAACAGCCACAGGGCGATGGAAGCCAAAGCCGCTGTGGCAGGCTGCCGGAACCGTACAGAGAAGAGCAACGCCACGGCCATCCAAACGCCGCCATAGAAAACCGTGGCTACCAACAGCCATAACGCGCGCCCCACTTCTTCACCCGTTGGGGGTACACCCAACTGAATGACTCCCAATCCGAAGATGAGCAACCAGATGGCGGCGTAAATCACGAACTGGGTGAACAGACCGGCCAGGAATTTCCCCATGAGCAAGGCATCGCGGTAGATGGGCTGTGACAGAACACGGGCCAGGGTGTGTTGGTTGAACTCGCTGTTCACCGCGTCAAAGGCCAGGGCAATGGCGATCAAAGGTACCAGGAAGCCCAAAAAGTCCACAAAAGAAGGGAAGGGTTCCTGGGCCACGGTGAACAATTTCAAGAACAAAAACTTGGGCTCCAGGCTGGCGACGGAACGAATTGCGGATGCAGCACTGTAGACCGTACCAATGGCCGTTAGAGCGATAAGGGCCTCCAGGATGTGCATTCGGGTACTGCTAAGATGGTCGGCCATCTCCTTGGCTACCACCGCCCAAAGGCCCGTCCAAGGAGACCCTTCCCGCTGTACCCGTGTTGCCCGTGCCACGGTCATGGCAGTCCTCCTCCACAATGCTGTCGGCTATCCACCGTCCGCAGGTGCCGTAGAAGATCAAGAAACGCCTTCTGCGGCTGTCTGGAAGTAATGAGTATAGATATCGTCCAAACTGGGCAGTTCCACGTCCAGACGCAACAGACGGCTGCCATGTTGCACGACCGCCGTCGCCACCTCCGGCCGTACGTCCCGCAGACTCTTTACCCATAGGGTGCGGTCGTCCAGTACCTCCACATCCTGTACGTACTTCAAGCCCCGGAGAGGCTCGACCAGATGCCGGGCATCTGGTTCCACCTCCACAATGACGTAGTGGGAGGTCCCCAGTACTTCCCGGCCCAGCTCCTCCACGGTGCCCTCCAGGGCTTTCTTCCCTTTATGGAAAAGGCCGACCCGGTCGCATACTGCCTGAACCTGATGCAGTAGATGAGATGCCAGGAGAATGGTTTTCCCTTCCTTCTTGAGCGTTCGAATCAGGTCAAGAAACTCGCGGGCGGATTCCGGGTCCAGACCTTGGGTGGGTTCGTCCATAATGATGACCCGGGGGCGTTTGATAAGCACATCCGCCACGCCCAAACGCTGTCGCATCCCCCGAGAAAAGGTGCGCACCGGGCGATGGGCGACCTCGCTCAATCCCACCCAGGCCAAAGCCTCGTCTACCCGGCGATAAGCCTCCCGTCGAGGAATACCGTTGAGCTTTGCCGTGTACATCAGGTTCTCCCAGGCCGTCAGGTCATCGTAAAAACCCACCCGGTCCGGGATGTAACCCACCTGGGCCTTGACCCGCAAGGGATACCGCCGGGGGTCCCAACCGACCACCTGTACCGAACCCGCGGTGGGTTCCGTCAAGCCTAAAAGCATGAGAATGGTCGTGGTCTTCCCGGAGCCGTTTGGCCCCAAAAGGCCGTAGACCTCCCCTTCGTACACCCGCAAATTGAGGCGGTCCACAGCCACCAATCCGTTGTACACCTTGGTCAGGTCTCGGGTTTCAATGACCGCATCCTTCTTCGCCATAGGCCCACCTCCAGAGGAGGGCTTGGAGGAAGGGGGCGCTTTTGGCTTAGGAGGAGCGCCCCCTTTCCAGCACTACCGTCGACCGTAATACGCCACCGCGCCAGCCACCACCAATACGGCCACCGCGATGATGCCCAAACCTACCAGACCCCACAAGGTGGAGGTCGTCACCGTCACCCGGAAGTCCACATTTGCCCGAGGGCCTTCTTCGCTGTTGGCCCGGAGGGTGACCAGATAGTCGCCCGCGATGGCCTTGGCCGCGGGCTTCACCCTAACCGTGACCTCGACCTTCTCGCCCGTGGGCAGTTGCTGCAACACCTCAGGGTCAAAGCTCACCTTCCACTGAGCCGGGGCATCGGCCGAGAACTTCACGTTGTGCGCGGGAGCCGTACCTGTATTTTCGATGACCAACTTGAAAGTGGTCTCCTCACCCGCACGAGCTTCACCCGAGAGCCGACCGGTGGGGGTTGTCAGGCGTAACTTGGGCTGCCCGGTAATGACCACCACTACCTCACCTTCCGCTTTGAGGTCACTCCCCTGAACCGTGATACGGATGGGATATTCGCCTGCTTCGACTTCAACGATGGGCTTGACCTCCAAATCAATGCGCTTGGATCCGTTGGCATCGATGGGAATGGAGGTGATTTCCTTGCCAAGGGAGAGGAAGCGGGTCAGGAAGTAAGGCGGCGCATCGGCCTGCAGGCTCACAGTAATCTCTTGGTCGCTCTGGTTTTTAATGGTGAGCCCATAGCGGAAGTTAGTGTTCGGGCTTCCCTTCAGGGTAGGCAAATCCACCTTCATCTCTAGTTTGGGCGGGGTCTTCTCCTTGATGGTAATGGTCAGGGGGAAGCGCGCCTCGCCATATTCGCCTTTGGCCACCACCTCGAAGGTGTAGTCACCGGCGGCCGTGTCCTTGGACGGCGTGACCTGTAACCGCAGGCTCAACTCGTCATCGGGCAGAACGTAGACCGCCCGCACCGTGCGTACCCCGCCGCGGAATTCATATTCCCAGCCTTCCGGAAGGTTGGCCACTTCCAATTGCACCTTTTGTGCCTTCGTCACCTTGAGGGTGAGATCGAAAGTGGCGTTCTCATCCACGCCGATGATCATTTCGGGATATTTGGCATAAATGGTCACAGGGATGCCCGATGCCTCTTCTCCCATGAGATCAGGGGTCGGTGTGGGTGTAAGGGTAGGCTCCTGAGCCAGAACGGGATGGGTGGTTCCCATCATCCACCCCAAGCCCAACAGAAGAACGAGGCCCCACAGCAGCGTTTTTCGGCCCATTGCTCACCTCCATCACCTTGGAGTTGGCGAAGGCTTGAAGTCAATATACAACGATAAAACGGCTCACAGCCCGCGTCAATAAGCGTTTTGTAAGAAGTCGGAAGGGAAAAGAGGAGATTTGCTCACGACTCTTGCGGTCTGAGGGCCTCCTATATCAGTCCCAACCAGGGAAGCAACAAGTGGATTAGTCCGTAGAGCAACGGCCCGGCCCAAAGCCAGGAATCGATGCGGTCGAACACGCCTCCATGACCGGGGAGGAGATGTCCGGAATCTTTGACCCCTGCCTGACGCTTGAAAAGGCTCTGCCCCAGGTCACCTAACGGGGTAAGAAGGGAGAGATAGAAGCCCGTTGCCATGCCCGCCAGAGGCGAGAAAGCCGGAGGAGCCCATCCCCAATGGTGGGCCAAAAGGGCCCAGAGGCCCGCGGCCAGAGTTCCTGTCACCAGACGGCCGCCAAAGCCCTCCCAGGACTTTTTGGGGCTTACCCTCGGAGCCATCCGGTGTCGTCCCCATGTCGTCCCCACAAAATACGCACCACTGTCGGCACTCCACACAGTGAGCAAGGCCAGGAGCATCCAGAACCAGCCGTGGGGCAGATTGCGCAAGGCCAGGAGCAGGCCGCCCAACCCGCCCAGGTAGACCACGCCACCCAGCGCGGCCACGAAGGCCGACGCCTCCTGTCCACCGAAGCGTTCGTACCGCACCACATGCCAGGCCAGGAGGAGCATGACCCAGGCCACCAACACGGCCCAGGCCCGCGCGTCGGGTCCCCAGACATATAGGGCCGTGCTCAAAGCCGCCACGCCCGCGAGGGAAGCCCCGCGGGCCGGATGCCAGCCCTGATGCTCCCACAACTTGAGGTATTCGTGGGCCGCCAGCATCAACATCCCCTGGCCCACGAACCAAAAAACCCAGCCGCCCACCCAGAGGACGGCCAGGCCCAAAGGCAACAAGACGGCCGCCACGAAGACCCGTTGACGCAACATGGGCTTATCTCACCGGTTCCTCCACAGGCTCCACCCGGCCAAAGCGCCGCTGGCGCCGGGCGTATTCCTCCAGAGCCTTGCGCAACTCCTCCTTGTCGAAATCCGGCCAGTACACCGGTGTGAAGTACCACTCTGCGTAGGCGCCCTGCCATAACAGGAAATTGCTCATGCGGTACTCCCCCGAGGTGCGGATAATGAGGTCCGGGTCGGGGATGCCCGCCGTATAAAGGTACTGCGCCACCCGTTCTTCGGTCACCTCTTCCGGAGACAGGCCATCCCGTATCATCTTGCGAATGGCCTGTACGATTTCATCCCGTCCACCATAGTTGAGGGCCACATTGAGAATCAGACGGGAGTTGTTTCGAGTGAGCTCTACAGCCTCTCGCAGCTTCTTCTGCAACTCCGGCCGGATTCCCTCCATCTTGCCCAGGTGGCGAATCTGAACGCCCTGCTCGTGCAGCTTGGGTACCTCCCGGTCGATGACTTCCTCCATGATGTCCATGAGGCCTTCCACTTCATCCCGGGGGCGGGCCCAGTTTTCGGTGGAAAAGGCGTAAATCGTCAGGTACTGAATGCCGAATTCCACGCAAGCCTCAATGATGCGTCGCAGGTTTTCCGTTCCCGCGCGATGCCCGGCCAGGCGCGGCAGCCCACGTTCCCGGGCCCATCGCCCGTTTCCATCCATGATGATAGCGACATGGCGGGGAATTTTGGGAAGGGAACGCGCTTGTTTCTCGCTCATTGCTCCAGAATTTCCCGTTCCTTACGGGCACCCACCTCGTTGACCTGTTCGATGTACTTCTCCGTCAATTCGTTCATCTTCTTTTCGGCCCGCATACGTTCGTCTTCAGAAATCATCTTCTCATCTTCCAACTCCCGCAAGTCCTTGATGGCATCTCGACGCACGTTACGGATGGCCACGCGCGCGTGCTCCACCCGTTGGGCCACAATGCGCACCAGTTCCCTGCGGCGCTCCTCAGTCAGAGGAGGCAACACCAGGCGAATCTGCTTGCCGTCGTTGGTAGGATTGATGCCCAAATCCGAGGTCAAAATGGCGCGCTCAATTTGGGGCATGATTTTAGGGTCAAACGGTTTGATGAGCAACATTCGGGGCTCAGGAGCCGTGATCGCGGCCAGTTGAATCAACGGTGTCGGGACTCCGTAATAGTCAATGGTCAAATGTTCCACTAAAGCAGGGGTTGCACGGCCGGTGCGCAACTTTTTCAACTCGTCCTCCAAAACACGGACTGCGGCCTTCATGCGCTCCTCGGCATCCCGCAAAATCTCATCCATCATAGCCGGCCTCCTTTGCAAAATGAGTGCGATAACATTGTATCACAAGGGCAAGAACTGGGGCTTGTGGATACCCCTGGGGTGCATTTGCACACACTTCTTTTTCGGAAATTTGGTAGGATGGAAGGCAGCAAAGAGGAACCATGGTGCAGACATCCCATCGAACCGCACCTTCTCCGAATCCGGAACGCTCGTTGACCGCGCGCCAGCGAGAAATCTTGCGGCTGGTGCTCCAGGAGTACATTCGCACCGGCCAGCCCGTAGGTTCGCAGGCCTTGGTGGACCGCTATCGGCTTCCCTACAGTTCAGCCACGGTGCGCAATGAGTTTGCGTCTCTGACCCAAGCTGGATATCTCACTCAACCCCATACCTCCGCGGGCCGTATTCCCACCCCTCGAGCTTACCGATTTCTGGTTCAGCACTTAGATGCCCTGGGCGCGCCTCCCTTACGTCTTCAGGAAGCCGTCCGACAGCGCTTGCGTCCCGAAAGCCGCGCCCAGGATTGGCTGGTTCAGGCGGCCGAAGTGCTGGCCGAACAAACCCATGCCGCGGCCTGGGTCACCCCTCCACGCCTGGAACAGGCCCGATGTCAGAGCGTTCGCCTGTTGCCCTGGGAAGGCCAACGGGTCTTGGTCCTGGTGTTATTGCCCGGAGGCTGGATGCATCAACGAGTGGTGACCCTCTCTCGACGGATTCCTCCCTCTCGCCTGGCGGAATGGCAACGCTATCTGACGGACCGCTGTCGGGGCCGCACTGCCCGAGAACTGGCCTCTCTGCCCCCTCCCCAAGACCCGGATGTGCGTCGCTTGTGGGAAGTGGTGTTGGATGAGGTAGACCGGGCCCAATCCGGTTCCGAAGCCCCCCTATACCGCCGGGGCCTGCACTATCTGGTCTTCACCGAAGCCGCGCCACGGGCCGTACGGGTGTTGGAGGAAGGCGCGCGTTTGCGTCACATCTTGCGGCGGGTGGCCGCGCGCCTGCCCGTAGGCGAGGTCTACGTCCTCATCGGAGGGACGGAAGAGGCTCCAGAGGAGTTGCAGGGGTGCGCCTTTATCGTGGGTCGCTATGGCGCGCGGGCGCCAGCCACGGGTTTTTTGGGGGTAGTCGGCCCCTTGCGCATGCCGTATAATGAGACGGTGCCGGCTGTGCGCTTTGTCTCGCGTTGGCTCACGCGTCTTTTTTCGGAGTCGTGAGTTCCGAAAGGCAAGTGAAAAAGTTTACCCATGAACCCTGGATTTGGGGAGGCAGAGAAACGATGATGGTTATGGAAGAGCAACCGACAACGCCTATGGAGACGCATTCCTCAGACAACTCCAAAGAGGCATCCGCCACCGCCTCCTCGACGCCGTCCCAGGCGGAGGTGGAGGCTTTGAAACAGCAACTGGAAGCGGCCAAGGCCCAGGCCCAGGAATATCTGGCGGGCTGGCAGCGAACGATGGCCGAGTTCGACAATTATCGGAAGCGGGTGGCCGCTCAGGAGGAACAAACCCGCCAGCGGATTCGGGCCGAGGTCTTAAAAGCCCTGTTGGAAATCGTGGACGACCTGGAACGGGCGTTCCAGGACCCCAATCGGCCCCGCCGAGGCAGGGCCCGGGAGTGGGCTCAGGGCATTGAACTCATTTACAACAAAATCCGTCATCTCCTCCAGATGCAGGGCGTGGAAGTCATTCCCGCGGAGCCAGGACAGCCTTTTGACCCCTACTGGCATGAAGCCGTAGGTTTCGTGGAGGACAGCCCGTACGACGAGGGCCACATCGCCGAGGTGGTGCGCAAGGGTTACCGGGTGGGTGACCTGGTCATCCGTCCGGCCTTGGTGAAAGTGGCCCGATAGCGCCTGGAAGAGCCCGGTCATGGTGTTGTCCTATGACACGAAAGCGAGATTACTACGAGGTGTTGGGCGTTCCCCGGAACGCCTCGCAAGAGGAGATTAAACGCGCCTTTCGCCGGCTGGCCCTCAAGTATCACCCCGACCGCAATCCCGGCGATAAAGAAGCCGAAGAAAAGTTCAAGGAAATCAACGAAGCCTACCAGGTGCTATCGGACCCGGAAAAGCGGGCCCGATACGACCGTTTTGGCCACGCCGGCGTGGAGGGCGAAGTCCACATCCCCCAGGATTGGACCGAATTTCTCCAGTTCTTCGCCGACCTTTTCGGCGATTTGGGAGGATGGGCACGGCCGAATCAACCTACCCGGGGCCGTAATCTCAACGTCAACCTCACCTTAACTTTTGAAGAAGCAGTTTTCGGTGTGGAAAAGGACCTGCATCTCCGGCGGGAGGAGCCCTGCCCCACCTGTCACGGTACAGGTCTGCCTCCCGGTGTTCAACCCACCCCCTGCCGCACGTGCGGTGGTCAGGGTGTGGTGCGACAGGCCCGGTACACCTTTCTGGGCACATTGGTACAGGAAGCCCTGTGTCCCGCATGTCAAGGCCGTGGGATCGAGATTCCCGGTGTTTGTCCCACCTGTGGGGGAGGTGGTCGTGTCCTTCAAAATGTCACCCTGCGTATTCAGATACCCCCCGGAGTCGAATCGGGCGACCGCCTGCGCATTGCTGGCGAAGGTCATGTGGGAGAACGGGGAGGGCCGCGCGGGGACCTGATTGTGCGCCTCAAAGTCCGCCCTCATCCCTATTTCCGCCGCCAGGGCCATGACATTCTGCTGAATCTCAAAATCAATGTGGCCCAGGCCACCCTGGGCGCGGAAGTCGAAGTCCCCACCGTGGATGGTCCAGCCAAACTGCGCATTCCTCCCGGAACACAACCGGGGCAGGTCTTACGCCTGAGGGGAAAGGGGGTCCCACGAGGCAACGGCGCTCGAGGGGACCAATTGGTCATCGTGCATGTGGAAATCCCGAAACATCTCACTCCCGAACAACGCCAACTTTTCGAAGCCCTGGCCGAAACCCTGGGCTCCGAAGCCGCACCCCAGAGCAAGGGGCTCTTCGAACGCTTTCGGGAATGGCTCGGAGGGTAATCTCAGGGTTTTTCGTTCGTTCTAACAGAAAAGGTAAGGTGAGGGGTGAGGCCATAGAGGCGGCCCCTTTCGCTTAGATCGAACCGGGATCAGAACCACAAGGAAGAAAGAATTTGTGTGGGGCGGCTTCACCACCCCACACAAATTTATTTCTCCTTGCGGTCCTGGAGCCCGATAAGACCTACACGTCACGTTGCGAAATTACCCCGAAAAGATGGCTTCGTAAGAACTCGAAAACACCCGGCTGAAAGCCCACCTTACTCTTCCCGGAAAACCTTCCCCAATGCCGCAGGTGGTGACACTTGCAACGCCCGGAGAGCGCGCTCGACCAGGCGGCGCACTTCAGGGGGCAATCCAGCCAAGGTCCGCTGCATCCATTCCGTATTGCCAATGTTCACGAAGAGCAAGAGCAAAATCATGGTGGGGAAGGGGGCTACCTGCAATACCTGGGAGGGGATGTCCTTCAACTGAGGTTGCAAGACCAAGCTGAGCCACTGGAGCAACCCAAAGAGGTATGCACCCAGGGCACCCCGCAGCGGGTGCCAGCCGCCGAAAATGGTCAGCGCCAGGGCAATCCAGCCAATACCGTCCAAACCCGAAATGGTCCCCTTCCACCCCGCCTTCACACTCAGGGAATAGGCCGGGCCGGCCAATCCGGCCAGAAAGCCTCCCAACGCGGCATAGAGATAGCGCAACTCCCGTACCCGCGCGCCTCGCACGTAGGCCGCGGCAGGGCGCTCTCCCAGGCCTCGTAGAATCAGTCCCGGCCGGGTATAGAAGAACCAAAACCACATCCCCAGGATGACGACGTAACTCAAATACACCATCAAATCATGTCGGAACAACAAAGGTCCCAAGATGGGTATGTCCTGCAAAACAGGTAGAGGCCAATGCGGCAGTCGCGGTCCTTGTTTGCCCATGTAGGGATTCCCCAAGAAGTAGGACAGGTCTCGGGTGAGCAAGGTGAGCACGAAACCCACGGCCACCTGAGATTGACCTAAGGTCAGACTGGTGAAGGTCACCAACAGGGCCACGGTCATGCCCACGGTCCCACCGGCCAAAAAACCCCACAGCAGGCTTCCCGAGTTCACCGCCACCGCGAAGCCCGTCATGGCGCTGAGCAGAATGGTGCCGTTGAGGGCCAGATTGATGACCCCGGCCCGTTCGGTCAGAATTTCTCCCAGCGTGGCCAAGACGACAGGAGTGGAGAGGGCCACAACGCCTGCTAAGCCAACCAGCAAGGTATCCATGCGCGCCACCTCCTATTCGCTCTCCCCGATTTCCCGGCGTCGCTGCTGCCATTTCATCCGAATACCCTCCCCCAACAGGAAGCTGTACACCAGGGTTCCTTGCAATACACCGGCCAGAGTGGAATCCACCTTAAGGACAATGGGAAGCTGGATGCTGCCCAGGTTGAGCATGGCGAAGAACCAGGCCACAGGGCCTATCCAGATGGGACTGTAATTCACCAGCATCCCGACCAGTAGACCCAGCCAGCCATATCCACTGGAAATGGCCGGAATCAATCGGTGATATACCGCGGTGACCTGAATGGCGCCTGCCAGCCCGGCAAAAACACCGCAAATGGCGAAGGCCAACAGGGTGAGGCGGGCTGGCGAAAGGCCCATCATGAGATAGGCGGCACGTGGATTGCGCCCTACTGCACGCAACCGCAATCCAAAATAACTGCGTTGCAACAGCACGATCACCATGATCCAGGCCACCAACGCCAACGCCAACGCCCAGGGACTCAGACGCATCTTCTCCAACGTGGGCAACCACAACTCCCGAGGAAAGGGTTCGGTCCCGCTCATGGAACCCACGCCAGGCCGCTTCCATGGGCCGAAGATCAGATACAGCACCAGGGTCACGGCCACGAAATCCAAACCCAAACCCGAAAAAATTTCGTTGACGCCGCCGTAAACCTTGAGCACACCTGAAAGCAACGCCCAAATCATGCCTCCTAAAGCTGCAGCGACAAAGGCCAGGATAAGGGCCAAAGTCGGCGCAATGGTCGTATCCTGCAAATAGCGCAAGACACCCGTGGCGAATACCGCGCCCAGGACGATCTGCCCTTCAATGCCGATGTTCCACAATCCAGCGTGAAAGGTGAGCAACAGCCCCGCCGATGTCAACAACAGCGGAATCCAAATTACGAAGATATCGGCCACCTTTTTGGGCGAGCCAAAGGCTCCTTTCAAAATCAAACGAAAAGCTTCCAGAGGCGGCGCTTGAACCAAAACCAGCACCAGGGCGGTGAGCAATAAAGCAAAGACCACCGAAGCCAGTCGGAAGAGCAGGGTCACCATGGCTTCTCGACGTTCACCGGGCATGGGCGGCCTCCCCAACAGACATGGTCTGGGCTTCCTCCACAGGGACGAAGCCGTATCCACCAATCAGACGTCCCAATGACTCCGTGTCCAGTTCCTCTGCAGGAATGGGTGCCGAAACCTGACCAGCGAAGAATACAAGAATGCGGTCGCTGTAGTTCAGGAGTTCGTCCAGGTCGGAAGACATGAAGAAAATCGCCGTCCCCTGGCGGCAGCGTTCCAAGAGTTGCTCCCAGACCCACAGGGTGGATTCCATGTCCAGCCCTCGGGTGGGATGCTCCAGGAAGAGGAGCGAAAGGTTGGGACGCAGGAGGGACAGCAATAAGCGTTGTTGGTTCCCTCCCGACAGGGCCTCCACCATGGAATCCGGGCGTCCTCGGATGTTAAAGGTGCGAATGGCCTCCTGCGCGAGGTCGCGCGCGTGTCGCTCGTTGACGAAGAAGCCCCGAGAGCCTCGGGTCAGTACTAGGTGATCTGCCACACGCAACCCCGGAAGCAAACCTTCCTCCAATCGGGTTGCCGGAAGATAGGTGGCACCCGCCTGATAGAAATCCAGATACGAGCGCCCCGTCATCTCCCGACCGCGGAACCAAACCCGCCCCGAGGTCGGCCGCAGCAGACCGGCACAGGCCCGCAATAAGTACCGTTGTCCACTTCCTTCCATCCCAGCCAGGCCGATGACCTCCCCGGCCCGGACCTCCAGGTAAACATTCCGAATCCGTACACGAGCACTTTCCACGGCCAGGTCTTCCACCCGGAAGATAGGCTCACCCAGGGGAACCGCGGGTTTGCGTTCCATTTTGAGGACCCGACCGAACATCAGCTTCACCAAATCATCCAGGTCGTAAGGTGCGGTACGTCGCCCCATCAGTTTGCCCAGGCGCAACACCGCCGCGGTGTCACATAACTCCTGAACCTCATAGAGTTTGTGGGTCACGAAAATGATGGTGCGTCCTTCCGAAGCCAGCTGGCGCAACGCCTGGAACAGGCGTTCCTTCTGTTGGGCACTGATGCCCGTCGTGGGCTCGTCGAAAATCAGCACCCGGGCGCCCAACCATAACAGTCGAAGAATTTCCAGCTGCTGGCGCTCTCCCACGGTGAGGGAAGCCACCGTCGCGTCAGGGTCCAAATGGAAACCGAATTGTTCCCCCAGCGTTTTGAGAGACTTTCGGGCTTTTCGCTTGTCAGGGACCATTCCCCCAGGACTTCCGGCCATGAAGTTCTCCAGCACCGTCATCACGGGGAAGTCCAAGGGGTCCTGATGGAGCATACCCACGCCCTGGCGCAGGGCATCGGCGGGATGATGGAAGCTTACACGCTGGCCATCCAGATAGATTTCGCCATCGTCGGGGCGGTAGAAGCCCGAAAGGATTTTCATCAAGGTGCTTTTACCTGCGCCGTTTTCCCCCAACAGGCCGTGGATTTTACCTTCTTCAAAAGTTAATGTTATGCCCGCATTGGCATGGACAGGACCGAAATGCTTGTGAATATTACGCAATTCCACCCGCATACCGCACCTCAATGGATGGCATTATAGGGGCGCCCATTCTGGACGCCCCTATGCGTTTTTCAGGTTCAAACAGGGGCCGCCCGACGATTGCGGACGGCCCCTCTGCTCTGCTCACAGGCCTATTCGGAGACGCTTTGGCCCTCCATGCCCTCCAGGAGCTGTGGCAGGTACCAGATTTGCACATCGGTGGCCACTTCACCCTCTTGCAGGTACGGCGTACCATCCTGCAAGTTCAACGGGCCTACCCACAGATTCAGGCCCCCCGCCAATTCCTCGATGAATTTGTCAACCATCTTGCCCGCATCCTCACTCAGGCCCTGACCCTTGATGAAGCCCACGGAAGAAGTTTCCAGGTTGTTGATGTCCTTCCAGTCCGGACCCAACCAGAGGAAGACGGACTCCCATTGGCCCGTGGCCGCGGCTTCCAGCAGTTGCTTGTAGCCGGGGTACCAGTTGAAGTAAGGCACCCCCAGGCACACATCCGGAGCCTCGTCACACGCCTGGATGTAGTCGTAAGGAATGGCCCATACTTCCTTACCCTGGTCGCGGAACTTCTTGGCCTCCACCAGGGCCTCCGTCGTATCAATACCGGAAATCACCACATCGTAGCCCGTGGTGAAGAATTCATCGGCCACCTGCGTGGGATCCAACGTTTGACCCGGAATGTGGAACCAGAAACCAATCCACACCACCTTGAACTTCAAGTCCGCTGGGTCCTTACCCAGGTAATTCTCCCAGCAATACTTGGCGCCCAGATAGGAAGATGCAGCCAGACGTCGAGTTTCGTCATTGATCAGGGGTCCAAGGTAACCGATTTGCCCCGTCTTAGTGGTCAGGGCCGCGGCACAACCCGCGACCATCTTCATGTATTCCATGCGCCCCATCAGGTTGGCCAGGTTGGGGACTTCCACATAGTTCTTGCCTTCTTTCCACACATGGTCGCCGGAAATATGGATGACGTAGATATCCGGGTTCTCCTGGGCGAAGAGCAGGGCGGCGTCCTTCATGTCGTCGGAGTTGAAGATGACGGCCTTGGCCCCTTGCGCCACCAGGTCGGCAGCCAGCTGGTCGGCCGTGGTTCCAGGCCGGGCCGCAGGGTTCACGTTATCCAGGTAGACCATTTTATAGCCGACCTTCTCTTCGACCATCTTCCCGGCCTCGTAATGGGCCTGACTCCATCCTCGGTCGTTATACGGGCCCACCAGAAGCAAACCAAAGGTGAATTCCTCCTTGGCGGGGGCTTCGGTGGCTTCCGGAGCTTTGGTGGCTTCTTTGGTTTCTTCGGGGGCTTGGGCGGCTTCTTCGGTCTTGGCAGGAGCTGCTTC
>WFUL01000155.1 GCA_015484985.1 Anaerolineales bacterium
GTGTTGGAGAACCTCATGGCCGGAGCCCACATCCATATGAAGGCGGGATTGCTCCAGGCCATGATGTATTGGGGTCCGGCCCAGAAGGAACAAATCGAAATGCGGGACTTCGTCGAAGACATCATCGATTTCCTGGAAATCGAAGACATCCGCCATAAGCCTGTGGCCTCACTGCCCTATGGCCTGCAGAAACGCGTGGAACTGGGCCGGGCGCTTGCTTTGCGTCCGGCCATTTTGTTACTGGACGAGCCCATGGCCGGGATGAACACGGAAGAAAAAGCCGACATGGCCCGCTTCATTCTCGACATCTACGAAGAGTATGGTATCACCATCGTGCTCATCGAACATGACATGGGCGTGGTCATGGACATCAGCGACCGCGTCATCGTGCTCAACTTCGGGCAGAAAATCGCCGAAGGCACCCCCGACGAAGTTCGCAAGGACCCGGTGGTCATCCAGGCGTACCTGGGACAGGCGGTGTAAGCACATATGGGTTGGACCGTGGTTGATGGGTGGCAGGCCGTGGCGACCGGCAAACGGGATTCCTCCCGCCGCCTAAGCCTTCCATCAACTGAATCGTATCCAACTTGGCACAACCATTGGCAGGAGGTGCCATGAGTGCTCCTACACGCATCCATTTTACTGACCGGGATACAAAAGCATCCCCGAAACCAACCCCGGACGCTTCGAACTCCTGGATGGAGAAGATGAATTTCGCGGCACGCCCGACCTGGTGGTGGAAATCCTTTCCCTGGCCACCGAAGCCCGAGACCGGGGATATAAACGCACACTGTGCGCCCGCCACGGGGTAAAGGAGTACTGGCTGGTGGACCCGGAAAAGCCAACCCTGGAGGTGGATACCCTGACGTCCAAAGAGTTGGAACGCGTGGCCTCCTATCTAAGGGGCCAGGCGGTCCGTTCCCCTCTGCTGGACCTGGAATTCCCTGTAGACCAAGTCTTTGCCGAATGGTAGGAGGAAGCCGTGGTGGATATGGTGGAACGCCCCCAAACGCTACCGCAATACCTGTACGCCCATGCCCAGAAGCACCCAGACCGGGTGGCCCTTCGGGAGCGTATTTACGGCATCTGGCAGGAGATGACCTGGCGGCAGTTCTATGAATTCGTCAAGCACTTCGCGTTGGGTCTGCACGAATTGGGACTCCAACCCGAAGACACCGTGGCCATCATCGGCGACAACCGTCCGGAGTGGGTCATCGCCGAACTGGCGGCCCAATCCCTGGGGTCCAAATCCGTGGGCATTTATCAGGATTCCATCCCGCCGGAAGTGGAAGACATCGCCGTCCGGGCCGATGCGACCTTCATCGTGGCCGAGGACCAGGAACAGGTGGACAAAATCATCGAAATCTGGCCTTCCTTGAAGGACAGGGTCCACAAGGTCATCTACTACGACCCCAAAGGTCTGCGAGCCTACAATCAACCCTACTTGATGTACTTCCACGACGTGGTCGCCCTGGGCAAAGCCTTTGAGGAAAAGCACCCCGGTTGGTTCGAGGAGCGTCTGGCCCAGGGCAAGGCCACGGACCTGGCCATCCTCTCCACGACTTCCGGCACCACCGCGCGGCCCAAACTGGCCATGTTGACGCACAAGAACCTGCTGAGCATGGCCAAGAACCTCATGGCCGTGGACCCCCTGGAACCCGACGATGAATACGTCTCCTTCCTGCCCCTGGCGTGGATTGGCGAACAGATGATGACCGTGGCCAGCGGGCTGTATATTGGGTTCAAAATCAACTTTCCCGAACGTCCCGAGACCGTGCAGCACGATTTGCGGGAAATCGGCCCCCAGGTGATGTTCAGTCCGCCCCGCATTTGGGAGAGCCTGGTCAGCCAGGTTCAGGTGAAAATCGAGGACACCACCCCCCTCAAGCGCTGGTTCTTCAACTGGGCCCTGCCCATTGGCTATGAAATGGCCGACACCCGCTTTGCCAAGAAGAAGCCTTCCTTGTGGCTGCGCATCAAGTACTTCCTGGCCGACTGGCTGGTGTTCCAGCAAATCAAGGACCAACTGGGTCTGCGGCATTTGAAACGGGCCTATACCGGAGGCGCGGCTTTGGGACCCGATGTGTTCCGCTTCTTCCACGCGCTGGGAGTCAACCTGAAACAAATCTACGGGCAAACGGAAATCAGCGGTATCGCGGTGCTGCACCGGGATGGCGACATCAAGTTCCAGACGGTGGGCCTGCCCATTCCCGAGACGGAAGTGAAAATCGACGAAGAGACGGGCGAAATCCTCATGCGTTCGCCCGCGGTCATGGTGGGATACTACAAGAACCCTGAGGCCACCCGGGAAGCCATTGACGAAGAAGGCTGGTTGCACTCGGGCGACGCGGGCTACTTCGACGAGGACGGCCATCTCATCGTCATCGACCGGGCCAAGGACGTGATGACCCTGTCCGACGGCACCAAGTTCAGTCCGCAATTCATTGAGAATAAACTCAAATTCAGCCCCTACATTCGGGAAGCCGTGGTCTTTGGCGGCGGCGACCTGCCTTATGTTACGGCCTTCATCAACATCGATTTCGCCAACGTAGGCAAATGGGCCGAGAACCGGCAACTCCCCTATACCACGTACACCGACCTCTCCCAAAAGCCCGAAGTGTACGCCCTCATCAAAGAACATGTGCGCCAGGTCAACCAGGACCTGCCGCCTGCAGCCCGCATCCAACGATTCCTGCTCCTGCACAAGGAACTGGACGCGGACGACGCGGAACTCACCCGAACCCGCAAGGTACGCCGCCGCCTGATTCGTCAGCGATACGCGCGCCTCATTGAAGCCATGTATGGTGACGCGCCCACGGTGGAAGTGGAAACCACCATCGTCTATCAGGACGGTACCACCGCGACCATTCGTACGGACTTGCGCATCGAGCGCATGGAAGAAGAGGAAGAGGCCGTAAGGGCATAAAAGCACCTACCTGGAAACGGGAGGACGTACGTATGGAAACCTTCGTCCACCTGACTGTCGCCGGTCTCACCAACGGCATGATTCTGGCCCTGGCCGCATTGGGATTCGTGCTCATCTACAAAGCCACCGATGTCATCAATTTCGCCCAGGGCGAATTTTTGATGGTGGGGGCCTATTTGATTTACGCCTCTATCGTGCAAATCGGCCTCCCCTGGAGCCTGGGCGTGCTGCTGACCCTCGTCCTGGCGGTCATCCTGGGAATTGTGGTGGAGCGGTTCGTCCTGCGCCCCCTGATTGGGGAGCCCATCATTTCCATCATCATGGCCACCATTGGCCTTAGCAGTCTGCTCCGGGCCATTGTGAGCATCATTTGGGGAAACCAGCCCCAAACCATGCCGCCTTTCATCCCCTCTTACCCCGTACGCCTTGGGCCGGCCGTGGTCACCGCGGACCGGCTGTGGGCTATCGGCGTGGCCGTGCTCATGCTGGTGCTCTTCGCCCTGTTCTTCCGTTTCTACAAAGAGGGTATCGCCATGCGCGCGGTGGCCGACGACCAGCAAGCGGCCATGAGCATGGGTATCAGCGTGCGCCGCATTTTTGCCTGGGCCTGGTCCATTTCCGCCATGGTGGCCGCGGTGGCCGGGGCATTGGTGGCCAACATCGTGGGTGTGGGCCCGGAGCTGGCAGGCTTCGGCTTGCGGGTCTTCCCTGTGGTCATTCTGGGCGGTCTGGATTCCATTCCCGGCGCGCTACTGGGCGGGCTCATCATCGGCCTCATCGAGAGTTACGTGGGCGGTTACATCGGCATGGGCCTGCACCAGGTGATTTCCTTCGTGGTGCTGGTGCTCATCCTCATGGTCAAACCCTACGGCTTCTTTGGCCAGGAACGCATCGAGCGGGTGTGAGCCCGTCGGGCTTGCTCCGTTCGATGAACGTGAACAGCTGACAACCACAAGGAGGGCACATGGACTCGGGCGTCTTCTTTACCACCTACCAGGCGGACATGGCCTTGCGGCGGAAGCCTTTGGAAAAACTGCGTTTGGGACTGTTCATCGCCTTCGTGCTGGTCTTCCCCTTCGTCGCGGGCAACTATCCCATCTTCCTCATGAACCAAATCGGCATCGCCACCATCGGCGCCTTGGGGTTGAAC
>WFUL01000156.1 GCA_015484985.1 Anaerolineales bacterium
CCCAGGCGCTCCTTCCCCAACGACGGGTCCACCTCTACAAAATCGCCGCCCGCACCCTCATCGAGCACTGGAACGTGGTGCGCGGGCTTCCCCCCGAGGCGCGCCTCAATCCCCAGCAAGTGGAACGGGTGCTCGCCCATCTGGCCTTCTGGCTCCATCAAGAACGTCCAGGCGGCTTGGCCGCCCGCCAGGAGGTCCACCAACGCATCACCCAGGCCTTGCAGCAAGAGGGCGAAGGAAACGGCACCGGAGCGGCCGCGTTCCACCTTCGGAATCTGGCGGAGGATTTCCTGCGCCGGGTCCGGGAGCAAACCGGACTCTTCGTGGAACGGGCGCCGGGGTACTTCGGATTCGACCATTTAGCCTTCGAGGAGTATTTCGCGGCCCGGTACTTGGTGCGCCTCCTGCTGGATACACGCAGCACCCAACGGGAAAAGGGGTTGCGCTTCTTACGAACCCATCTCCACGACCCAAACTGGCGGGAGCCTATCCTGTTGGCCCTGGGGTACATCGACCAGGAAGGTCTGCTCCCTGTGGACGATTTGGTACGTACCGCCATCCTGGCCCAGGGAGAAGAGGCCCAACGCCTGGGGTTTCGGCCCAGCCCGTACGAGGACCTCTTGGGCCAGGATTACCTCTTCGCGCTCCAATGCATGGCGGATGACATCCACCTCCCCGCGCTTCGGAAGCCCCTGCTCGGGCAACTCATTCAGGAATGGGTCTATCACAAGGGTCGGGGACGGTTTCGGGCCTATCGGGCCGCGCTGGCACGACGCCTGGTGGCCATGCAGGGTACCGCGGTCGGTATGGAGCTGACCCGGACCTTCGCCCATCTCGCGCGGAACAACACCCATGCCCAGGCCCGTCAGGCCGCTCTGGAAGGACTGGAACACCTGAGGGCCACGCACCTTTTACGAGAACGCCGCAAACCCCCCCAGCAGTCCGCCGAAGCCACGCCCACGGAAATTTTGCTTCTGGCAGGCACTGCGGAAGGGGTCACCGCCCTGGTCCAGGCCCTGGAGAGCGCCACCGACCCCCTGGCCCGCAAGGCCCTTATCCAAATCCTGGGGGAAAGCGGTTCCCGGCAGGCCCTGCCCCACCTCATCCAGGCCCTACTCCGGGACCATGACTGGCGAGTGCGCACGGCCGCGGCCTGGGCACTGGGACGCATCGGTACGCCCCTGGCCGTTTCGCCTCTGGTTCAGGTCCTGAAGCGAGACGCCGACGAGCGGGTACAAACCATGGCCCTTTGGGCCCTGGGGCGCATCGGCTCCCTGCGGGGAATGAACGCCCTTGTGGACGCCCTGCAACATGCTTCGCCCCGGATACGTCGAGCCGCGGCCGTGGCCCTGGGGACCATGGCCGTCCCCCAGGCCCTGACCTTCCTCGCCCGGGCCCTGGAAGGAGACGAGGACCCTCGCGTCCGAGAGGCCGCGGCCGAAAGCCTGGGGCATATCGACTCTCGGGAAGCCCTGGACGTCCTACGGCGTGCCCTGGAGGACCCCGAACCCGGCGTGCGCCGGGCCGCGGCCTGGGCCCTGGGGCGCATCGGCGCGTCTTCGGCCGCCGAGCCCTTGCTGCGCCTTCTGGAAAGCGACGGCGACTGGCGGGTACGGGCCACAGCCGCCTGGGCCCTGGGCCGCATCGGCGAACGTACGGCTACAGCCGCCCTTGTACGCCATCTCCTCTCCAAGAAAGAAACAGTCGCCGTCCGGGAAGCCGCTGCGGAAAGCCTGGGCCGCCTGGGAGTGGCCACGGGAGAACTCATCCACGTGCTCCACGAGGACAAGGACTGGCGAGTCCGCCGGGCGGCAGCCCTGGCTTTGGGATATCATCCCAAAGCCCGTCGGGCCCTCCCAGCCCTTATCCAAACGCTGCTAAAGGATAAGAGTATGGCTGTGCGCCGGACGGCCACCGAAGCCATCAGTCGCCTGATACTCTATCTGAAAGATGAGACCCCACGGGATGTGCTGGCCCAGACAATAGCCACCCACCTGAGGGAACAAATTCAAACACCCCGAGCCGATGACCTCCACGCGGCCTTGTGGGTGTTGATGGTGCGGGAGTAGTACGAGGGAAAAGGGATCAAAAAATCCCCCTCCAAAGCGCGGGATATGGTGGTAGGCCTTCCCTTCATGGAACCGCCGCTCGTTCTCCCTGAGCCAGCCACTGGGGCACGTCTTCCAGCTTCAGGCTCAGGACCTGAGAGGCACCATCGTCATCCAGGGTGATGCCGTACAGCACCTGGGCCGCCTGGACGGTCAACTGATGGTGGGTGATGAGGATGAACTGGGTATCCTGACTGAACTCGTGGAGCACTTCCAGATAGCGGCCTACGTTGGACTCGTCCAGCATGGCGTCCACCTCGTCCAGGACGCAGAAGGGGGAGGGAGAAACCTTGAGGAGGGCGAAAATCAGCGCCACCGCGGTCAGGCTGCGTTCCCCACCCGATAGAAGGGCCAGCCGTTGGGTTCGCTTACCCGGAAGCCGCACCTCGATGTCCACACCGGCTGCTTCGTTCCCTTGATGATGATTGGACACCAGCACCAATCTCGCCTTTCCTCCGCCGAAAAGGCGGGTGAAGAGGGCTTGAAACTCCTTTTGAACCCGCTCGAAGGTCCGACGGAAAGTTCGTTCCATCAGGGTATCCAACTCATCCACCAATTTCATGAGGTCAGCTTCGGCCTTGCGCAAATCTGCGACCTGGGTGCGCAAAAAGGTAATCCGCTGATGGAGCTCTTCGTACTCCTGGAGGATTTCGGGTACCACCGGGCCCAGACGCTTCCACTTCTGGCGCAAGATGCGCACCTGCTCCTCCAGGGTTTCCAGGACCACCTCCTCCGCCATCTGTTCCCCTTCCTCCTGGGTCAGCAGGCCGGGCAAAGGACGCAGACCTGCTTCCAGGGGCAGCGCTGGCGTGAGCAGGCGCTCTTCGCGCATTCGACGCAGCAGGGAGGCCCGACGGGCCTGGGCCCGCTGCAAACGCATAAGGGCTTCCTGGTGCATCCGTTCATGTTCGCGTACGGCCTGGCGGGCCTGCCATTCCCTCGCTCGCAGGTCTTCATACTGGGCTTCGGCTTCCCGTAAGCGCAAAACCAAGGGCTCCCAGGCCTCGCGTAACCGCGTTACCGTGCGGGCTTGCGCTTCCACCTGGAGTGCATGAGCCTGCAGACGGTCTTCGACCTCTCGAGATTCTCGTTGCAACGCTTGACGACGGGCCTGAGCCCCTTGCAAGGTCTGGGTCGCGGTTTCCAAAGCCCGACGGGCTTGTGCAAGACGGGCTTGGGCCTGTTCCACCTGCTGTCGCAAGGAGCGCTCCTGACGCTCCCAATAGGCCACCTCCGCCAGTAGGTCGTCCAGGGTCAAAGTACGCAGCCGCTTCTCCAAAGCCTGAACCTGCGCTTCGGCTTCGTCCAATTCCTGGCGAACGTCCTTGAGGGTGAACTGTAAACGGGTCGCCTCATCTTCAAGGGCCTGGGCCTCTTCTCGACGTTCCTGCAAACGTTGCTCATGCAGGGCCAGGGTCTGTCGCGCTTGATCCCAGTCCCTACGGGCGGCGTCCATGGCCTGTCGGGCTTCCTCGACCTGGGCTTCGGCCTGACGGAAAGCCACCTGGGCTTGTTCCAGTGCCTCCTGAGCCTGGTCCCAGCGGGTGGTCAGGACCTGGAGGACCTCCTCGGCCTCCTGACGTTGAATTTGAAGGGTCTCCAGACGGGACCTCAACTCCTCCCGCTCCCGGGTTCGCCGAAACAGCGCCCGGGCCTGGGCATGGCCCGCAGCCACCGGACCGCCGGGATAGAACACCTGCCCCTGCAAGGTAACCCACAGCGTTTCCTCGGGCATCCGTTCCTGCAAACGTCGCGCGGCCGCTTCGTCCCGCACCAGACCCACCC
>WFUL01000157.1 GCA_015484985.1 Anaerolineales bacterium
AGGGTGATGGGGGCGTTGGCGGGTCCGTATCGGTGGTCGCCTTCCAGCAGGTAGGTGGCCTGGTGGGGTGTGGGGGTGACCGAGGCCAGCACGCGACAGGAAGGCTGCGTCGGTGTGGGAGGAAGGGCCTTCTGCGCGGCAGGGGCAGGAGTCGCTGCCGTCTCTGGCGCAGCTCCGGTACATTGGGCCATGGAGAGGGCCAGGAAGACGAGGGTCAGAAGCAGCCATCGGGCTCGGGGCATGGGCGTCCTCTCCTTAGAGATGTAGCAGGGTCACGGGGACGTGGGTTCGGGGACCGGCAGGGAAAGGGTGAGTGGGGCGAAGGTCGTGGGCGCGGGAAGGTCGTATTCCTGCACGCGCGCGCCCAGAACCCGCAGGCGATGGTGCCGGTAGGGGAAGGCGAAGGTGCCTCGCGCTTCCATCTGGAGCTCCATGCCCCGAGAGGTGCGCCGGCCTTTCCACAAGAGGACCAGCCACGGCCCATAACCGTCGCCTGCGTCGAAGTAGCCCACCCCTTGCAACGCCTGACCGATTTTGGGCGGCGCCAGCAGCCAGGTCAGGGTGTGGGGGCGCTCCTCCACGGGGACCAGGTAGCCGGCCCGCAGAAAGAGGGGAAGGCGTCCCAGGGGCGCGTTGACGGTGACCCGGGAAGGTCCGGCGTGGTCCGCCAACGTTTCCAGGTCGCGCCAGCGTCCGGGAGGCAGGAGGACGTCCCGGCGCCGCTGTCCCGGCTCCAGCACCGGGGCCACCAACACGGCGTCGCCCACCAGGAAGGCGTCGTCTACGTCCCACAGTTCAGGGATTTCCGGCGCGACCCACCACAGGGGACGTACCAGGGGAAGGCCCTGCTGGGCGGCCTGCCAGGCCAGGGTGTACCAGTACGGCCGCCACGTGCGTCGCGTCTTCAAGGTGGCCCGGATGAGCCGGAAATACGGCTCGTCAAAGTGCCAGGGTTCCCGGCGGGCCGTGGTCTTGGCCGAGTGGGTGCGGAAAAAGGGAAGCCAGGCCGCGGTTTGCAGCCATCGCAGATAGAGTTCGGGATCGGGATTGCCGGAAAAGCCCCCCACATCGGGGCCGCTGTAGGGCTGGCCCGCCAGGGCAAGATTGAGGGTTTGGGCCGGTACACGACGCAGAGCCTGCCAGGAACTTTCGATGTCTCCGGTCCAGTTCCACGCATAACGCTGCACGCCCAGCCATCCCGAACGGCTCAGAATCCAGGGTCGCCGTTGGGGCCGTAACCGACGCAGGCCCTCGAACCCCGCGCGATTCATGAGCAACCCGTAGACCTGATGGTACAGCCGGTGGGAACCGGGATGCCCGTCGCCCTGGTGTTGGGTGTCCAATGGCAGGGTAGGGTCGCCCAGGGCCACAAAGGCCGAGGGCTCGTTCATGTCATGCCAGAACCCGCTGACGCCCTGCTCCACCAACCTCCGGTACTGGCCGCCCCACCAGGCCCGAACGTCCGCCCGGGTGAAGTCGGGGAAGGCGCACCATCCGGGCCAGACGGGCGCGTGGACTTCCTCTCCCCGGGCGTCGGTGCAGAGCCAGCCCCGGTCCCGGGCCTCACGATACTGAGGGTGTCCGTCCTCCACGGGCAGACCGGGGTCCAAGATGGTGACGAGGTGAACACCCTGTTCTCGCGCCCGTTGGGCGAGTCGGGAGAGCCTGGGAAAGCGGCGGGTGTCCACGGTGAACACCCGATGGCGGTCCATGTAGTCGATGTCCAGGTGCAGGGCATCTAGGGGAAGGTCGTGCTTCCGAAAGTTCTCCAACAGGGCTTCTACTTCCTCCTGGGATGGATACCCCCAACGGGACTGATGGTAGCCCAGGGCCCAACGGGGAGGCAAAGGCGGGAACCCCGTATACCGGGCCAGGAGGTGCGCCACGCGCTCCGGTGAGCCGAAAAACAGCGCATAACGGGCAGCGCCACCCTCCCATTGAAAGGTCAGGGTGGTATCCACAATCACCCGGCCGGGCGCAGGGTTCTCGTACACCCAGACATGCGGCGGTGACTCGGCCTGCACCACCCATACCACCGGAAGATTGAGGTTGAGCGGGTCCTGTCCGGGGCCATACGTTCCTCCAGGGTCCCGGTTCCACATCGTGTACGTTCCGGGCCGTAGGTTCAGGGCGTGGGGATGGGGTCCCAGGCCGAAGACGGCAGCCTGAGCGGGGAGGTGGATGGCATGCTCCCAACCCTCTTCCTGGGGGAAGGCGCGCGGCCAGCGTTCCGACCGCCAGAGGACACCCTCTGGGGTGCGCCATTCCAGGCCCGCGGGCGTGATGCTCAGGTGGACTTTGTTCGTCGTCAGGAGGCCCGTGGCGGAGCCCTCCTCCAGGTGGAGGTCAAACTTTCCCCGCGGCCACGCGGCCTCGGTGCGGCCATAAGGGGGAAGGTCCGGCCCCGGCCTCCATGTCAGGAGGAAGGCATCCTCGTCCAGCACCTCTACCATGAGGGCGCAGGAGGCGAATTGCACCTTCAGGCCCTGTTCCATGGCTTCCAGATGGTGGGGGGCTTCCCCGGGCTGGGGTAGGGCGGGTTGGGGCAGGGGCGGCGGTTGACGGTCCCG
>WFUL01000158.1 GCA_015484985.1 Anaerolineales bacterium
CCATAGTCCTGGCGCAAACGTTCCGCCAATCTGACCAGTTTCAATCCCTCATAGGTAGGCTCGAAACGGCATGAAAATCTCCGGCCCTCGCTCGCCCACCACGGTTTCAATCCCTCATAGGTAGGCTCGAAACCAACGTGGAATTTGGGTGTGTTGGTGGTATTATACCCCAAAGTGGAAGGGAAAGGCCTTGGATCTTGGGGCAAAAGATAGCGACAAGGGGTGTAATAGGGAAAAAGAGGGTCGCCAAGAACGAAAATAGAGCACGAAAACCCTTGTTCAGCCAGAAAAGCCTAAATGTGGCCGTGCTACTACAGTACATCGAAAAGTCGTCGTGTCGTCGCAGGCTTAGGATAAAGACGCAACCCTCGATCGACGACAGGAGGATGCACCATGTACGTCATCATGGTCTATGACGTGCAGGTAGAACGGGTGTCCAAGGTGCTCAAAATCGCCCGACGGTACCTCTCGTGGGTCCAGAACTCCGTACTCGAAGGCCAACTCACCCGCACCCAGTTCCTGCGCCTCCAAAAGGAGGTACGCCAGGTCATTGATGAGCAGGCCGACAGTGTGCTCTTCTATACCCTCCGCTCTGCACAGGACCTCCGACGCGTGCATCTCGGCCTCCAAAAAGGTGGACCTGAGTTCTTTGTTTAACGCCTCCGCTAACCTCTGCCAGCCTGTGCCCCACGTCATAACATAGGACCGACAAAAGGCTACCCCATCACAGAACTTCGCCCCGTTCCATTGACCTACCATCGAGCATGAAATGGCACGTAAAGCCGTTCTCCCATCAGGTGCTTCTGGATTTTGTACAACTCCAGTCGAAGTGCCCGCCGATAACTCACCTTCCGACGCAGGCCCCGATGGTAAAAAGTGGTCTCCAGCCGCTTTTCCCATGCTTCCAAAAACACCCGTCGCCCGCGCTCGTCAAGATACAGGCCCTCCAACTCCTCCGTAAAATGCCGCGCCTGTATCTGCCCTCGACCCACTAGGCTCAACACCAGGCGGTCCACCAACACCGGCTTGAACACTTCGGCCACATCCAGGTTCAATGTGAACCGCCGGAAATTGGTTGCATGCAAGAACCCAATGCGCGGATCCAGATGCGTACGGTAAATCTCTGAAAGAACCGCGGTATACAATAGTGTATTTCCAAAAGAAAGCAATGCATTCAACCGGTTTCGAGGTGGACGCCGGGTCCGAACTTCAAAGGCAAAATCCGGATTGTCCAAAATGACATCAAAGGCCTGATAATACACTTCCCGGGCTTTGCCCTCGGCTTGCATGAGCGCGGGTATATCCGACAAATCCAGCAATCGCTCGCGATGGACCTGGAGGGCTTCTTCGACCTCCTCCAGCGGCTTGCCGCGGTTTCGATAATAACGCACCACCTTGTATAGATTGAATAACGCACCGTCTACGAACCGCCGGGCCAGGTCCAGGCGCTTGGCTTCGTCCAGGTAGTGCTCGGCCTGCCGCAAAATCATGTAGCCCGAATTGTAGTGCTCCCGAGGGTAATAGGTGCCGATGTAATACCCGTTGTAGCCGTAGAAGTGCACCGGGATGCGCTGCTGGGTGAGAAAACCCAGCAAACGTTTGTTCAAATCCACCTCGCCGAACACATGGATTTCCTCCACCTGCTCCACGGGGAAAAACCGCTTGCCCTCGTCGGTTTCCAGCACCAGGGTATTCTGCCGGCGGCGCAGGCGCCCGCTGGAAAGCACATACAACCGCTTGCCCATGCTTTCAGTCCTCCTCGTCGCTCCAGCAGAACTCGCGGTACGCGCAGGCCCGGCAGTAACGGATGCGCCGGGCCGGGGGCGGCGTGGGCCGGGCCAGGATGGCCTCGATGCGGGCCAGCACCTGCCGGAGCGCGGCCTCGGCCTCCGCATCCAACACCACCCGCTCCCGCCGGCGCTCTTCGGGAAAGCGCAACTCGCCCTCGGCCTCCACGCCCATCTCCCGCAGGCGCCAGAGGTAGAAGAGCATTTGCATCCGGGTGGCCTCCACGAAGCGGGACGAGGCCTTGATTTCCCCCACCACCAGGCGGGTGCCCTGCCGTTCCACCAGGTCCAGTTTCATGCCCGGCAGCGCAATCTCCCGCTTGCGGCTGCGGGGGTAAGCGGCTTCGCCCAGAAAACGGCCCCATTCCAGGCGCGCGTGGTCCCGGTCCGGCTCGATTTCGTGGGCCATGAGCCAGACCTCCCGGTCGCAAATCAGCGCGTACCAAACCAGGGTGCCGGTGATGTGTTCGGGCATATCAGTGGTCAGTGGTCAGTCGTCAGTTTCCGGCACATCGGCCAGGTGGGCCTGGAGGCAATCGTCCCGGGGTAGGTCCACCCCGGGCAGGCCGAACCAGAGCAGAAACGCCTCCTGCGCGGCGCGCAGGCCCTCGGGCGTGAAGGCCACGCTCTTGGCTCGGCCTCGCGGGTTGCTGATGTAGCCCTTTTCGTGCAGCCGTGCGAGTTCGTCCCAGGGCAGGCCCTTCCAGGCCCGACAGGACGCCAGGGGCGGTTGGCCGTCCATCCATCAGTTCAGGTACAGCAAGGCCAACATCACCTCCGTGGCCTTTTCTTCGTCGTCGTACCAGGGTTGTTCGGTCATGGGGAACCTCCTACAAAAACACCCCGCCGCCTTCGTTTTCCCGCTTGAAGCCCGTCACCGGGTCATAATGGGCTTCCCGCACTTCTTGGTGAACCACATAAATGCGCAGTTCATCGTCCCAATGGGGGGCGGTATCAGGCTTCAGGGCCACGTTGACCACATACTGATAAAAACACGGTCTGATGCGGGCGAAACGTTCCCGGGCTCTCCACACATCGCCATCACGGCGCAGGTCCCGCAGAATGGCCTTGGCTTCCTTCCAGACCGCCACCGCGGTCTCGTCCACCTGCACGAACACGTCCCGCTTGTAAGGCTGTTGTTCAATGAGGCAAAACTGGCTGATGTACGCGCCGGTGGCATCCTTGGCTTTGAGCACACAGGGTCGGCCCTTCTCGCCGTCGAAACGCAGCGTGCATACCGCGCCCCACAAAGCATCGGCCACATCCCACGGGATGCCCGTCTCCCACACGTCGCGGAAGTACGCCCCCAGCAGTTCCAGAAGCTCTGGCTCTCGAAGGCGCTGGAGACCCTCCAGGCGTTTTTGGGCGCGTTCCAGCAACACCGGATCGTAAATCCAATGTGCAAAGGAACGCCCCTTCTCATCCACCCAGTGCACAATGTGGAATTCCCCCCGTATTCCCGGGCGCAGATTGCGGTTGCAACGGCCCGCGGCTTGCACCAGGGAATCCAGCGGGGCCAGGTCGCGGTAGATGACATCGAAATCCACATCCACCCCGGCTTCAATAAGTTGGGTGGACACCGCGAAGCGGTAGCGTCCAGCCCTCAGCGCCCGGATGCGCGCCAGCCGCTCCCGGGGCGTTACACCGGTAGAGAGAAAGAGCACCTCCTCGTCCAGCGCCTCGGATAGCCGTTCGTGCAGCCTCTGGGCCGCGGCAATGGTGTTGACCATGAAAAGGTAGGACTTGTCCGGCTTGGGCACAAAGCCGTCCACGAAATCATCCAGGGTTTGCCGTTCCAGGTGAATGTGCACATCCAGCCGGTCCAGGGCGGCGAAGTACACCTCAGGATTGGGCACGAGTTCGCGGGCGCTTTCCAGCAGGTAGGGCTGGGTGGCCGTCATGAGGATGACATACGCGCCCAGGCGCTCTGCGGCCTCGGTGAGCAGGCGGCGCACCAGGGGCCAGTACACCGCGGGCAGGGCCTGCACCTCGTCCAGGAGCAAAATCGCACCGTACAACTTGTTCACCCGCCGGGCCGCCGCGTTACGCCAGGCCAGCAGGGTGTTGAAAAGTTGGACGAAGGTGGTGACCACGATTTCCGCATGCCATCCCTCGGTAAGCAGCCGCGACGCGGCATAGTCCAGCTCACGCACCTCGTCCTGCACCCGCTCCCGATACTGCACATCCGCGAGGTGATGGTGCTTGAGCAGCAGGCGACTTTCTACCAGCCAGCCGCGACGGGCTTCGGGATCGCACGGGTCAGGGGGCGGCGAAGCAGGCGCGTCCGGGATCGTCAGATCCAAGGCCGTGGCCAGCACCTGCTCCAGGGTGGCCGCGTTCTGGTCAATGATGGAAAGGAAAGGCAGCGCGTAGATGATGCGCGGCGGATGCCCTGTAGCCTTACGCACCAGGTCGCGCAGCCGCAACGCCGCGGCCAGGCCCGTCAGCGTTTTGCCCATGCCCGTGGGCAGGGTCAGGGTGTACAGGTGCTCGTCAGGGGAAAGGGGCCCGGCCAGCACTTCCTGATAAGCCCGTTCCCGCATCGCGTTCAGGCCTCTCGGGGGGGATGGCCCGAAGGCTTGGGCCCTGTAACGGTCCACCGCATCAGACGGGATATCCGCCCGCGCGGGTAGATGCGCCTTGGCGCCGGCTTCCAACTTGTCCGCGTCCAGCAAGGCCGAACAAGCGGCCAGGAACGCGAAGTACGCTTCCGCGTACGGCGCTTCGCGCTTCCAGCGGCGCCAGTTTCGCCGCCAGCGGCGGAACATCGCCGGGGCTTCATCCTGCAACCAGGCCTGAAACGCCGCAGGCTCAAACCGCAACGCGGCGCGGACTTCCGCGGGCAGGTCCAGGGCGGCCAGATAGGCGTTGGCCTCTTCCGGGGGAATGGCCTGAATTTGCGCCTCCAGCACTTCCCGTTCGCGTTCGTCGGGGGGAAGGAGTTCATCGGCCACGCTGTGCAAGTTGGTATGATGGCGCAGCACCGCGAGGTAGGCGAAGAGCAAAGCCAGCCACTCGGATTCGGCCCCGTTGCCCAGCCAGGCCGTGGCCCGGAACAGGAAAAACAGGGCCGAAAGTTTGGCGTGACAGGTGAAGGCGTCCTTACGTCGCTTGCCGCGCAAGGCTTCCTGGAAGAAGCGAGTGGCCTTGCCGAAGTCGTGCAGCGCAATGGCCGCCTCCAACAGCGCGCGCCGGCGCGGCGACTGCCACCACGCCGGCGCGCTTTCGTCCAGCAAACGGCGGGCCAGGGCCAGCACCCGATTGCTGTGCTCTTCTAACGGAACGCCGGGATGTGAGTAGAGGCCGGAGGCCATAAATATACCACCTCTCCGTTGTCCAGTTGGTACACGGGTTCCCGCACCGTTACCCGAACCGGCGCGGCGTTCACCTCCGCCACCACATCCTGGTAGAGGAGCGGCGTGCGGTCCAGGGACAGGTACACGGCCACCCGTTCCTTGGTCAATTTCACCCCTGGGCGCAGGGCCTCTTTCAACCCCTGTACGGCATCCAACGCCTCGACAGGGAACACCGTGACCAGGTCGTAGGTACCTGGGGGAAGAGCCTGTGCAGTATAGGAGCCCGCGTAGGCGAAATCGGCCAGCAGTTCCGAAAGGCCCAGGGAGACGGTGTAGTGGGTACGATGCTCCTGGAGCAGATCTTCCAAGTCATCCAGAAGCGCGGTCTTACCGCCGAGGTAAAGGCGGAACCGAGCATCGCGCAGGTATTCCACCTTGACCTGCGTTCGCACCATACCCTGGACGTTCCCCTTGCGTCGGGCCGAAAGGGTCGGGTCGAACTTACCGCTCCGCCCTTTGGTGAAAACCAAGTTCTGCCCCCACCGCACTCGGCGGACCGGTTCTAAGATGCGCACGCCTATGGCCAGGTCCGCGGTGGCCCGCAGGTATTCCTCCTTCCCCAAGCCCAAAATCGCGCTTACGATGCCCCGCACTGCGGTGGGCGGGGGAAAGGAGTAGGTCAACGGCGACGAGGTGGTGAAGAAGCGCCGGAAGTGGCCGTAATCACCCCAGAGGTCAAAGGCCACCACCTTCATACTTCACCGCTCCAGGGGAAGGGTTCCACGGGCAGGCCCGCGAACACAGCCTCAATGTCCTGCTTCAACCGCACCCGATCGCCCACCTGCACCCGCACCTTCGCGATTTTGTCCTTATAGGCGGCCACCTTCTGGGCCAGGCCGCTCAAATCCAGCACGCCGTCGCTGATGTCCCGGATGGTCTCGCCGTTCTTCTCGCTGCGGAAGGCCACCAGTTTGTCCAGTTCGCCCATATGGGTCAGCGTGCCGGGCTTGTACACGATATCCACCAGCAGCCGAGGCTCGTGGCCGAACTTGGAGCGGGTGATCACATCGGTACCGGCCTTGTGCCCCACCCACAGGGCCTTGAACATGGCGTCCAGGTCGTCCTCGGTGAGCCCCGTGGTGGCCGCGGCTTTTTCGTTAGCGATGCCGTAAAAGGCGATGAGGGAGTAAGGCACCACGTACGCCTCGGTGAACGTGCCCTGACGCTTATCCGCGGCTGAGGGCATAATGCTGGTGCCTTTGATGAGTTCCACCTTGACCCGGTGCAGGGAGTGGCCGAACTTGAATTGCACCGGCCCGGTGAGGGAAAAGGCGTTCTGGTCGTCGCCCTTGATGGCGAACGTACCGCCAAAGAGGCGAATGTCCACACACTTTTCCAGCACCTTCTTGGGATCGTTGTCGTAATAGGCCATGATGTCCTCTTTAGTCTTGCGGTTGCCGTCGTCGGTGCGCTCTTCCCGCAAAAAGACCTCATAGCCCAATTCCATCAACGCGTCCCGCACGGTGCGCTTGAGCCGAACATCGGTAACGATGTTGATGCCCGTTTCCTCATCCAGGCGGGGCTTGTTCTCGTCCATGGGGTCGCCGTTGGGGTTGGCCCACGACACATCGTACAGGAACAAAATTTCGTGGCGCTTGGTCAAGGTGCTCATACTTCAACCTCCTCTCGTTGGGGATAAATGTACGGCGCGACCTGGGGGAACAGGCCCATCCCCAGGGCGAAGTAGAAGTTGAGTTCATCCACGCTCATCTTCCAGGGCATCTTCGTCTGCGCGAAATAAGACGAAGCCAGTTGGAACAGGGTAGCTTCGCCCCGCCCAAAGCGGTCGTACTCCTGAAGTTTGTTACGTACTTTGGGAAGCAGTCCCTGCATATCGGTGGCATTCATCTTCAAACTCTTCAGGGCTTTCCAGAAAGGCGCGCTGTTTCGCTCCTGGTATTGCACCCGCAACAAACGTTCGGTTAGCGCGCCCAGGAGGAAGAGGCCTTTTTTCAGGTCGTCGTCCAGCGCGGGCAGGCTTTCCAGGTATGCTTCCAGCGTTGAAGGAGATTGGTTCGACATAGGCACCTCCTTTTGAGTGGTAAATAGGATGAACATCAGCGAGGCCAGGGCGTCCAGAAGGGTGAACCGATAAAAGCCCTGGTCGCGACGGTCGGGTGTGACCACATCATGGCGGATTTGGGCCATCAGGAAGGGAATGAGATAGTTGGTGGATACAGGCGCGGCCCGGAAAGTGCGGTCCACCAGGTCGTAGAAGTGGCGCAACAGGTCGGGGTCTCGCTTGTTGGGATCAGCTTTGGAGAAGAAGCGGTACAGAGTAGCGTAGGTAAAATCGTAGTCACGCCAGCTGCCGTCCTCCCGGGGGATGCGTAACGCCCGGTCCACCGCGTCTTTCGCCTGGAACAGCGCCCGCAGGCGAGAGGGGTACACATCCTGGATGTACAGGTCAATGGCTTCCCGCCCTTGCTGGCGGGTCATGAAGAGGAAGTGGAAGGTCATCACATCCCGTTCCTGGCTGAGCAGGTCCAGGATGTCCTCTTCGTCCGCGGTGATGCGCCGCATCTCGCGACGGCTGAGGATGTGCAAGCGTTGCTGACGCTGTTCACGGTCTTGGGTCAGGATGTCCAGCACATCCTGTCGTACCGCCTCCTTACCGAAGATGAAATCCGGGATGAGCAGGTAGCGAATGCGCGGGGCAAAGGCGAAGGTCAGGTTCGCTTCCACGTGTTGCCGCCCGCGCTGGATGAGGTCCCGACAGTCGTAACAAAGGGGAAAGGCCTTATAGGCCAAAGCCTTGTCAAAGCCGCCCACCACATAGCCAGGCTTGTCGATGGTGTAGAACTTGAAGGGTGAAATGTCGCCGCTGACCTCTTTCTCCTCCCCGCACACCGCGCACTGGCCTTGCACCAGACTTTCTTGTCCCTCCTCGTGGAATTTGGTCAACAGTGCCCGGCGGAAGTCATCCCGCTCCCCCATCCAGCGGCCATCAACGCGCACGGTAAGCAGGACGCGCTCCCGCTTGCGGGTTCCCTCGATAGCCTGGACGATGTCCTGAGCCATGTGGGGCCACAGCGCCTCGTTGCTCAGTTCCAGGTCGGGCAGGGAAGGAGCCAAGGCACGCAACTTGCGGTAGGCATTGCGCGCGTTCTTCAAACTGCGTTCGATAGCCCCTCGGTTGAGCACGAGGCTGGGCGTGAGCGTTGGAGGATTGCTCCCTTTGGCTTTTTTGAAAAGATACCGGGGTAAATCTCGTTCGTTGAAGGGATAAGGTTTGGCACCGGTGTAATGCCCGGTGGCGTCAAACTCCAGAGCCACAACCCTGTCCGCCCTCACGGGGTCGTGCAGGAGGGGACCTCCCAACAATTCACCCACAGTGCGTAAAGCATGGAGCATTACCAACCTCCCTAAAATTCAGGCAGGACCGCGGAACGCCTCCGCGCGTCTCTTGTCTCGATGGGGGACTTGCCGCCTCGGCTCCCACACTTCCACAAAACCAAACCCCTGGCTGTTCTTGGCACCCAGGCCCGCGTCTAAGGCCATGCGCAGGTAGGGTTCGGGCGCGTCCAGTACATAGATACCGGTCCAACCTTTGATTATCGTGCCCTTGTAGCGGGCCACCACCAGGTTGCGGTTGCTCACCTTTACCGGTCGGAAGGTCGCGCCGTCGGGCGGGATGTCCTCCCCCGTCCAGGTCCGAATCTTGCGGCGCAGGTTTTCCAGCACCAGGCGGCCAAATTCGGGCTCTTGGGGCGCGTAGTAGTAGGTCTTCTTGCGACCGTCGGGAGTTTTCAGGGTACTGTACACCGTGATGGGCGAAAGGGCTTTGAGGCGCACCGACCGCGTCAGGGGAGGCTCTTCCAAAACCTCTACTTCCACCACTTCGAACACCGCGGTACCGATATGCACTCGTCCCTGGCGCAAAAGCCCGAAGAGCAGACCACTCAAAAAGGCCTCCGCCGGCGAAGCCACATACAACCCCACCGTCCCTCGAAAGCGTAAGCCTTCCCGTTCCCTCTCAAAAGGCCCCAGCAGCCGGGAGAATACAAAGAGTTTGAGCCGTCGAGTCCCGTCCTGGAAACCCACATCGTGCCAGAAATCGGCCAGGTCCGAGGGCAGGGCCCGATAGAGCATGGCCTGAACCTGCTGGGCATAATGCCAGGGCAGAAGGAAATCCCCTTCCGGTTGCAACGTCACCCGCAGCCGCATACCCATCCCCCATCAATGACCTTACCATAAACACGGCTTTATTGTACCAAACTCCGCGCTTCCTCGTCCCCAGATCCATGGGGATAGCACAACCCACAAACTGGGGAATCCTGAAGGACGGGAGGAACCGACTTCAACGAACACTGAGGGAACGGAGTTATGGTATGCTGAAGACGTGCTCATTCTGGGGTAAAGAAGCGGGAGGAGTGCCATGCGCCTCGCGGTGGTAAGCGATTCCCACGACAACATCTGGAAGGTGGACGAGGCCCGGCCTTATCTCGCCCAGGCCGACCTCTTGCTCCATTGCGGCGATTGGGTGGCCCCCTTCACCCTCAAACGCTTCATCGAGGCCATGCAGGGCAAACCCATCCACGGCATCTTTGGGAATAACGACGGCGAGCGACGCATTCTTTCCCAAATCGCCGCGGGGCACGACCAGGTACATCTGTACGGCGACTTCGCCGAACTGGAACTGGCCGGGTGGCGCATCGCGCTGACCCATTACCCCGAAATTGCCCGACCACTGGCCCAAAGCGGCCACTACGATCTGGTGTGTTACGGCCACGACCACCAGGCCCACGAGGAACAGGTCGGTTCCACCTTGCTCCTCAACCCCGGAGAACTCTTCGGCGGCCTGACAGGTCGGAGCGGTTTCGCTATACTGAACACCGAAACCGGGCAAATTACCTGGGTTGACCTGTAACCCTGAAGCGCTATAATCAATGTAGCAGGTACAAGGAGTGTAGTATGGGCGCGGGTGAACCCTGTCCGGTGGCCGAGATGGCTCGGGTATTGGGGCGGAAGTGGGTACTGCAAATCATCCACCATTTACGGGAACCTCGAGGGTTTCGAGAGTTACAACATCGGTTGGGGAACATCAATCCCACGCTGCTCTCCGAACGGCTGAAGTTTCTGGAGCGTGAAGGCATTGTGCAGCGGGAAGTGCTTCTCCAGCGTCCGCCCAGGACCGTGTACCGATTGACCGGCAAGGGAGAGGAACTATTGCCCATCTTAGATGCCCTGGCCGCTTGGGCCCGCCGCTGGCGGGGAGAGACCGTGCCCACAACCCCACCATCTTAAGCAGGAGGTGCCCCATGCCTGAGGTCAAGGCCCAGGATGTACTCACCATCGTCACCCTGAAACCGGGCGAGAAGGTCGCCCTTTGCCGATGTTATCACTCGAAGCAGTTCCCCTTCTGTGACGGCTCCCACAAGGAGCATCCCGGCAAAGGGCCAGCCATCGTGGAAGTCAAGGAAGACCAAAAGGGAGATTGAATCCTCCTTCAGGGTAAGGCGAACGGCGCGGGGACCGATGAGGAGCCCCGCGCCGTTCGCTTTTCTTTTCTATGGGCATCTCCCCAAACTTTAGGGTACTGCAAATTTGGACAATCTCTGCAAGCAAACATATCGCGTGGGCCTGACTGGGCCCTGGACCGCCCGTGTCCTTTCTCGGCAGACATCATTACCTTATTGCCCAAACTTTTGAACCTTAGGTCATCTATGGTAGAAAGGACCATCTCTACGGGCAGGTATTTCCGTTGGAACGCATAGGTCTGATCGGGTACGGGATTCCTGGATGAAGAGAGAGATCATGTGGTCCAGGGCCTGGTCCGACCTCTTCGAACCACTGGACGCCCTTTCCAAAGGGGCATAACCTGTTCTCTCATTTTTCGGCAACCTTCGAGTGCACCCCAAAATTTTAATCCGCCTTGGCAAAGCAGAGGAAATTCGTATAATGAAAGCAGCCCGTACTTGGAGGGTGACATGTCCGATTGGTGGCCGAAGTGGTTCCGGCGACAACGTCAGCGTTTGGAGCGACAACGCCAGAAACTCGCCGCTGCTCGTTCGGAGGGGGAGGGTACGGCTCGTATACTTCCAGAAACCGTGCCCCCAATCCCCCAAACAAGGAGTAACCCTATGAACGCCCCATGGCGTATCGGCGTATTCGTAGATGTCCAAAATCTCTATCATACGGCCAAGGCTTTGTGGCCGGGCACGAAGATTAACTACCGTGTACTGCGCGATTACATTTTGAGCCAGGCGCCGGACCCTCGAGCCGTGACGTTCCAGGCCTTTACTGCCATCAACCCGGAATGGAAAGCCCAGGAACAATTCCTGTGGGCCCTTTCCCACATTGGCTATCGCATCATCACCAAACCTATACGTCGCATGCCCGACGGTTCCATCAAAGGGGACATGGACCTGGAAATGGCTCTGGAAGTTCTCTATATGGCCCCCTACCTGGATGAAATCGTCTTGGTTACCGGTGATGGAGACTTTGTACCGTTGGTACATCAACTGGTATGGATGGGGAAAGTGGTTCGTGTCATCGGTCCTGGACGCTTGACGGCTCAGGAATTGGGCTTGGTCGCGCATTCTTTTGTTTCTTTGGACCATATCGAAGGCATCCTCATCAGCGAGGACGCAGACGTGCCCGTCAACGAAGCACAACCGTCTCCAAATTAAGGTAAGGTGCATAGACAAGGGGGTTCTACACCCTTAGGACAATGAGAGGCACCGCCAAACATCCCCCACGGTCGCATATTGGGGAGGGAGTTGTGGGGTTTATCCGATTTTCTTTCTGGGCAGGGTGGAAAGATGCCATTCTTGAATGATCCCAATGTGGTTTACGGCCTGTTGCTTGTCTCCCTGCTCTTCACGGTGTTCGCGGTGCTCACCCCGGGCACCGGGATCATCGAACTATTAGCCACGGCCCTGTGGCTGGCCACGGTCTTGGGATTGTATCAACTATCCCTGCGTCCCTGGGCCATTGTGTTACTGCTTTTTGCCCTCCTCCCCTTATTGCCCGCCCTTCGACGTCCTCACCAACGCGGGTGGCTGGCCCTGAGCATCGCCCTCCTCCTCGGTGGTGCCCTTTTCCTCATACGTCCAGAACAGGGGGTTGTGGCTATCCACCCGCTCTGGGCCATAGCTGCCTCCGTGGCTTTCGCGGCTCTTATCTGGTTCGGAGGACAAAAAATTGTCGAGGCACAACAACGCCCCCATTTACTGGATGTGGAACAGGTCGTAGGCCAAATAGGCATCACCCGCACCCCCGTACATCATACCGGTACTGTCCACGTCGCGGGCGAACTCTGGAGTGCTCGATCTGACACCCCTCTTCCCTCGGGAATTCGGGTGCGGGTGGTGAAACGCGAGGGGCTCATATTATGGGTCGAACCAGTAGACCAGGGGCGTTGAAGTTACCCAAAAGCTATTGAAGACAAGGGGATATACGCATCACCTTAAACCCAACAGAACGTTTTTTGCTACCATCCAGATGCGGATATCCAGGGAGGAGGGAGACCATGTTGGACATCCGAATCGACCCCAACAGTCCGGTTCCCATGTACCACCAAATCTACGACCAGCTACGCGAAGCTATCTTGCGAGGTGTACTCCAACCGGGGGAACGTCTGCCCACCGAACAGGAACTGAGCCAGCAGTGTGGCGTCTCCCGCATGACTGTCCGAGCCGCGCTCACCCAACTGACCCAGGAAGGACTGGTGGAGCGCCGACAGGGCCGGGGAACCTTCGTGGCGCAACCCAAAGCCGCCCTCCGGCACATATCCCTGTTCTTCGTCCACTTCACCCAACTCATCGAAATCATGGGACGGCAGTCCCGCACCCAGGTGGTCGAGCAGAGCTTCATTTCCGCACCAAAGGAAATTGCCCAGGCCCTGCAACTTCCTCCCGGCGAAGAGGTATTGCATATCCTTCGCCTCTGGTATACCGAAGACCATCCCATGGCCTTGGAACACTGCTACTACCCTCGGGGCCGCGTGGCTCCCCTACTCCCTCCAGGGGGCCTGGACAACATGGACCTGGTCCAGCGCCTCGATCAGAACCTGCGCGTCCGCCGGATAGGTTCCGAAGATATGCTGGAACTAAGCATTGCAGGACCTGAAGAATCTTCCCTGTTGAATATTCCCCAGGGTATTCCCGTGATAAAATACAGCCGTATCACCTTTGACGAACAAATCCAACCCTTTGAATTCGTTCGTATCCTGGTGCGCGGCGACCGCTTCCGAGCCAAGGTTCGGCGCATGCGGGACGCCCAGTATCCCATAGCCCAAATTGCATCCCATGTCGAAGGAACCATGGTGTGACGCCTGGGAGCATGCTACATCACACCTATCAAGGAGCGCTTATGAACGAGGAACGAAGCCAGCGGGAAGAAATTGTGGCCATCGTGCAGGAACTCTACCAGGTCCGGCTCATCACCTCTACCGGAGGGAACGTCTCCGTGCGCCTAGAACCGCCCGAGGAAGGGTACGTCATCACCCCCTCCCGGATGCACAAAGGCGGTTTGCGGCCGGAAGACCTGGTCCGCCTGGACCCGGAGGGCCGTCCCCTGGAGACCCACCGTCCCCCTTCGGTGGAAACCCCCATGCACGTGGCCGTTTACCGGGCGTATCCCGAGGTGGGCGCGGTGGTGCACACCCACGCCCCCCTGGCCACGGCCCTGGGCATTGTGGGGGGACATATCCCGCCCATCACCGTGGACGCGGTCCCCTTCCTCGAGATGCGCATCGTTCCCTATGGGTTGCCGGGGGACCCGGTCCTCATCGACCGGGTGGTGGAGGCCTTGCAGTACAGCCCCGCCGTTATTTTGCAAAACCATGGGCTGGTGACCGTGGGGAAGAACTTGCGCCAAGCCGCCAACCGGGCCCTGGCGTTGGAGGAGACCCTCCACATCCTGCTGGCCTGTCGGTTGCTGGGAGGGGAACTCACCACCCTTTCGCCGGAAATGGTGGAAAAGGTGCGCGCCTTGGGGTACGTTTAGGGAGAGGTAGAAAATTGCGTGCGGCGGCGATGCCACCGCACGCAATTTTCTTCTACCCCATGATTGGGCTCAGGACACGGGAGAAGAGGATACGGGCAGGAAGTGCTGGCTGTCCATGAGCAGATGTCGCTTCTCGGGAAGATGCTCCAACAGCCAGCCTGCCCCTCGCGCTACCGTGCTGATGGGGTCTTCCGGAACCCATACCTTGAGGCGCAAATCCTCGCTCAGGCGCTGCTCCAGACCCTGGAGCAGCGCGCCGCCTCCGGTCAGACAGATTCCCCGGTCCATCAGGTCGGCCAGGATTTCAGGAGGCGCGTCCTCCAGCGTGTCCCTGACGGTATCGATGATGGTCTGCACGATGCCAGAAAGGGCCTCCCGTATCTCCACCGAGGAAACCTGAACTTCTTCGGGCAGGCCCGTCACCAGGTTACGGCCCCGGACCACGGTGACTTTCTCCTCAGGGAGGGGGAACGCCGAGCCAATCTGGATTTTGATTTCTTCGGCCATGCGCTGTCCAATGAGCAGGTTGTACTTGTTGCGCATGTACTGCACGATGGCCTCGTCCATTTCATCCCCCGCGACCCGCAGGGAGCGGGAGGTGACCACACCCCCCATAGACAGAATGGCCACCTCCGTGGTCCCACCGCCAATGTCGACCACCATGTTCCCCACGCTTTCCTCAACGGGTAGACCCGCGCCCAGGGCCGCGGCTACGGGCTCGGCCACCAAATAAACTTCCCGGGCCCCTGCGGCCAGGGCCGCGTCGTAGACCGCCCGCATTTCCACTTCCGTCACCCCCGAAGGCACACCGATGACCACCCGGGGGCGGGGGAAGGGCACCAAACTCTGCTCGTGGGCCTTGCCGATGAAGTAATCCAGCAGTGCGGCGGTGATGTCGAACTCGGCAATCACCCCGTCCCGCACCGGGCGCAGGGCAATCCAGTGGGCCGGCGTGCGGCCCGCCATATTCTTGGCCTGGGCACCGACGTACAGGGGGCGACGGGTGCGCTTCTCCATCACCACCCACGAAGGCTCATTAACTACGATACCTTTTCCCCGCACATACACCAACGTGTTCGTGGTCCCCAGGTCAATGCCCAGGTCGAGCGCAAAAAAACCGAGAATCCAATCCAGGGGGTTCCAACGCAATCCAAAACCTCCTCGTGCTTCGTGTCGATGATAAGGCCAACCTATGGGCATACAGCCGCAGGCATTATACCGAGTCCGAGGCTCCAGGGAAACCCCGCGCCATCTCCACCAGAACGGGAAGGACCTCGGCCACGTCCCCACGAATCAGCACTTCAGCATAAGGGTCAAAGGGCGTGGACGCCAGGTTCACTAAAATGACCTTGGCCCCATTACGGGCAGCCTGATAGGGCAAATCGGCGACCGGATAGACCTCCAGGGAGGACCCCGCCACCAACAGCACATCCGCCTGTTGCACCGCCTCTTCCGCGGCCCGCCACGTGGCCCAGGGCAGGGCTTCGCCGAAGAGCACCACGTCGGGCTTGAGCACCCCTCCGCAGTGAGGACACCGGGGTAAATCTAGCTGCTCCAGCACCTCGGGCCGCAAATACGGCTCCGAAGATTCCCGATGACCGCACCCCTGGCAGGTCATGGTCTCGATGCTTCCATGGACCTCCAGAACATGGGTCGACCCGGCCTTCTGGTGCAACCGGTCGATGTTCTGGGTGATGACGACTTTAATCCACCCCTCCCGCTCCATCTCCGCCAGCGCGTAATGGGCCGGATTGGGTTTCGCCTCCACCAGGGTGCGAATCATGGGCCGAATCCATCTGTAGAACCGCTCGGGGTTGAGGCGAAATCCCCACAGGGAGGCTACCTCCATGGGGTCCACCTGACGCCAGAGGCCCTCATCGGAGCGGAAATCAGGAATTCCCGAGGGTGTGGAGATGCCCGCGCCGGTCAAAGCCACACCATACCGCGCCCGTCGCAACAAGATTGCGGCCCGCTCCAAAGCACCTCGTTGTTCCTCCAGGCTCATGGTCCCCCCTCCTCATCAAGGAGTATCACTCGACCTATATCAGTGGCCTCGACCTCGATATCCTCCTAACCGCCTCGTCTCTCCCGATGCTCTTCAGAGTCTGCTGACGCCATACCCCTTACATCACCTCAGGAGCCTCGATGTTGAGCAAGGCCAGGACGTTCGCCAGGGCCTGGCGCGCCGCTGCCACCAGACGCAAACGGAAGGAGCGTATCGGTTCCTCGGCCTGCAATACGGGACAGGTGTTATAGAAATCATTGAAGGCCCGGGCCAGTTCGTAGGCATGGTTGGTCAGCACCAGGGGTTTGAACTCCCGGGCCGCCTGCAGCACCTTGTCCGGCAGCAGGGCCATCTGGGAAATCAGGTCCACCTCGGTGGCGTGGAGCTCGTGGGTCGGCGTCACCGGGTCGGGAATCTGGCCGCCTGCCCGGCGCAGGATGCTGTTGGCCCGGACGTGGGCGTACTGGATGTACGGCGCGGCCACACCCTGGAAGTCCAGAGCCCGCTCCCACTCGAAGGTCACCTTCCGGTTCACCTCCCGGGCCAGCATGGTGTACTTCAAACTGCCCAGAGCCACCGCATGGGCCACCCTGTCCTTGACCTCAGGGGCCAGGGAGGGGTTCTTCTCCTCCACCAACGCCCGGGCCCGGCGCACCGCCTCTTCCAGCAGCTCCTTGAGGAGCACCACCTCGCCCTCCCGGGTCTTCAGGACCACGTTCCCGGGCAAGGTGACCACCTCAAAGGCCAGGTGGTAAAGCCGGTCCGCCCAGGGGTAGCCCATGACCTCCAGGGTCTTGAAAATCTGCTTCAGGTACAGCGTTTGCCGCACATCCACGACATAGATGCTCCGGGCTAGGTCGGGGTACTCTTCGAACTTTTGAATGGCCAGGGCCAGGTCTTTGGTGGAGTACAAAGACGTACCATCGGACCGGAGCACCACATATGTGCGGTAGGTCTCCTTCTCCAATCCCAGGAGGCGGTCCAGAGGCACGATAACCGGACCCTCGGGGCGCTGGTCCACGGCGATGCCTCGCTCGATTAATGTTTCCACCAAGCGTTTGCCCGGTTCTTCCACCTCGCTCTCGTAGTACACCCGGTCGAAGGGAACGTTGAGCAGACGGTAAATCTGCTCGAAGCCCTCAATGGACCACTGACGGGTCTTCTCCCACAAGGCCCGCAATTCCGGGTCCCCCTGGTCCCAGCGGCGGAAGAGTTCCCGCACCTCGGCTTCCCATTCCGGATGCTCCTCCAGGCGCTTGGTGGCCTCGACGTAAATCTGGCCCATCCAGCGGGTCTTGTCCTCCTCCGGGGGTTCTTCCCCGTTGTGGAATTTGAGGTAGTTCCACAACCACTTCATGACGTGCCAGCCGATGTCCCCCAGATAGTTGGCTCGAATCACGTCATACCCCGCCGCATCCAGGATGCGGCACACCACGTCCCCCAGAATGGTGCCCCGCAAGTGGCCCACGTGCAGCGCTTTGTGGGTATTGGGCTGGGAGAATTCCACCATCACCCGCTCCCCCCGACGGGGATGGTGACCGTAACGGGCGTCTTCCTCCAGCACCCGG
>WFUL01000159.1 GCA_015484985.1 Anaerolineales bacterium
GTGTGGCCTGGTCCTCGTTGCTCTTCCAGGTCCGACTGCTGTACCCCGTGCTTTTCCCCCTGGCGCCGGCTTTGGGCTTCGTCGTACATGGGTTGCGGGTGTGGCATGGGAGAGGACATGTTCCCTGGCGCCGCCTGGTTCGGGGACTGATGGCCCTGAGCGCGTTGGTGGTTCTGGTGGAACAGACGCTCTCCTGGGTGCAATGGGATGGACCGGATTTCCTTGTGGGTCAGGTTTCACGACAGGCCTTTTACGAACGGCATCTTCCCCTGTATGTGGAATACCTGGATTTGGTCCACCAGGCCCCTATGGAGGCCCGTATCCTGGCCCTGTACGAAGCCCGGCGTTATGGCGTTCGCCGGGAACTCCTTCCCGATACCCTGTTGGTCCATTTCCCCCATGCCTTGTACCGATACAGTACCGTTGAGGCCGCTGTGCAGGCATGGGCCGCGCAGGGATATACCCACCTTTTGGTCTTTCGTCGAGGAGCGGAAATCCTTTTCCAGGCCGATCCCGCGGTTTATACTCAAGAACAGCGTCAAGCCCTGGACGCCCTGCAACGTCTCCTTCCCCTGGTCGCGGAATCGTCGTCTGGTGCCTACGCCCTGTATCTTCTCCCTACAGGAGCCGAACCATGAGCATGAAGTTTGATGTCACCTTCCTGGCACCGCCCTTATCGGAAATGTCGCGTCTGGCCCGTGCGGCCGAGGACTTGGGATTCGACGGTCTGTGGGTTTCGGAGACCAAAGCCGACCCGTTCCTGGCCCTGTCCCTGGCGGCGCGGGCGACCACCCGTTTGGATTTAGGCACCGGTATCGCCGTGGCCTTTGCCCGCAGCCCGACGGTCCTGGCTTACACCGCCTGGGGCTTGCAGGAACTTTCCCAGGGGCGCTTCCTGCTGGGCCTGGGCAGTCAGGTGCGGGGCCATATCGAGCGCCGGTTTGGTATGAAATGGGACCGTCCCTTGCGCCGAATGCGGGAAACGGTGGAGGCCATTCGCGCGGTGTGGCGCACCTGGCAAACGGGGGAGCCTTTGCGCTATCGCGGCGAGATTTTCCGTCTGTCCTTGATGACGCCCTTCTTCCAGCCGGACCCCTTGCCCTATGCGCCTCCGCCCATTCTGATTTCCGCGGTCAATCGTGGCATGTTGCGCGTGGCCGGTCGGGTGGCCGATGGGGTCGTCTTCCATGCCTTGCACACCGTGCGTTACCTGCGGGAGTACGCTTGGCCCCATCTGCAGGAGGGGTTGCAGGCTTCGGGGCGCTCCCGGTCGGATTTCACCGCCCTCATCAGTGTGTTCGCCATTCCAACCGATGACCCTGACGCTCCCCGCTACGAAGCCCTGGTGCGAGAGCAAATCGGTTTTTACCTGAGCACGCCTGCCTATCGAGTGCTGGCACAATTGCACGGATGGGAGGACGTTGCCCTGGAACTGGGCCGACGGGTGCGGGAGGGACGCTGGCAGGACCTGCCTCACCTGGTGACGGAGGAAATGGTGGAGACCATCGCCCTCAGAGGGCCCTGGGAGGAATTGGGATATCGCGTGCAGGAGCGCTACGGCGACCTGGTGGACCGGGTGTCCTTTTACCTTCCCTTTCGGCCGGGGGAGAAGGACGCGCAGTGGCGCAAGGTCCTGGAGGCGTTCCACACCGGGAAGTAGGTTTTGGCTTGAGATGGTTAGGCTTTTCCCAAAACCATGGCCAGCAGGGCCATGCGCACGTACAGGCCGTACTCCATTTGGCGGAAGTACGCCGCGCGGGGGTCTTCGTCCACATCTAAGGTGATCTCATAGACCCGGGGGAAGGGATGCATGAGAATCATGCGGTCCTTGGCCCGCGCCATGACCTCGGGCGTGATGATGTAGAAGTCCTTTACCCGCTCGTAGGCTTCCGGGTCATCGAAGCGTTCCTTTTGTACCCGGGTGACGTAGAGGACATCGGTATCGGCCAGGACGTCGTCCAGATGGACATGTTCTTCCTGGGGGATGCCGGCCTGGGCGATTTCTTCCACAATTTCTCGCGGCATGCGCAATTCCGGCGGCGAAACGTAGTGCAACTTCACCCGGTACATGGAGAGCAAACGGGCCAGGGAGTGGACCGTGCGTCCGTATTTCAGGTCCCCCAGTAGGGTCACGGTCAGGCCGTCCACCTGACCCAATTCCTCCTGGATGGTGAAGAGGTCCAGAAGGGCCTGAGTCGGATGTTCGCCGGTGCCGTCCCCGGCGTTGATGATGGGTTTGCGCGCGTATTTCGCGGCCAACGCCGCTGAGCCCTTTTGGGGATGGCGCAGGACGATGACGTCGGCGTAGGCCTCTAAGGTGCGGATGGTGTCCGGCAGGGATTCGCCCTTGGCCACCGAGGAATAGCGCACCTCGTTGATGGCGATGACGCTGCCCCCCAGGCGTTGCATGGCGGCGATGAAGGAAGAGGCCGTGCGGGTTGAGGGCTCGTAGAACAGGTTGGCCAGAATCTTACCCTTGAGCAGGTCGAAGGACCCCACCCGCATGACCATTTCCCGCATTTCATGGGCCACTTCGAAAATGTAGGTGAGGTCCTCCCGGGAGAACTGCTTGACGGAGAGGATGTGCTTTCCGTAGAAAGGCGCGTCCCGCCGGTCACCAAAGGGAAGATGGCGGCTCTGGTAGCGTTTGGGGGGTTGGTAAGAGGTCTGCGCGGCCACAGCCCACCTCCGCACGGGTGGTGTCCAATCCAGCTTACTCCGACAAAAGGGAAGGAGGCCGCTCGGCCTCGGCGGCTTTGCGGGCGATTTCCACCACGCCGTACATGCCCATGGCTTCGTGCACCCGATCCATGGTCTTGCGGGCCTCTTCCCGCATCCGTCGGGTACCCTCCACCAGAATCTCTTCCACCATATCCGCGTGTCGGGCGTATTGGGCACGGCGTTCCCGGATGGGGTCCAGGAAACGATTCAACGCCCGGGCCAGGCGCTCCTTGATTTCCTTATCGGTAATGCCGCCCTTGCGATAGCGTTCCCACAACTCGGCCACTTCGTCCTGGTCGTCGTTGAACAGACGGTGGTACAGGAGGGGGATGCTGGTTTCGGGGTCCCCGGGCTCCTCCGGCCGTCGTGGCGAGGTCTTGATTTTCATCACCTTCTGGCGCACGGTCTCCGGGTCATCGGAGAGGAGGATGGCGTTGCCGCGAGATTTGCTCATCTTGGCTTCGCCGTCAATGCCCGGCAGGACTTCCACGTCGGGAATGATGGCTTCGGGTAGCGGGAAGACCTCGCCGTAATAGCGGTTGAACCGACGGGCAATCTGGCGGGTGAGTTCCACATGGGCCAGGTTGTCCCGTCCTACCGGAACCAAGTGCGCTCGGGGCAGGAGGATATCTGCGGCCTGAAGGACCGGATAACCCACCAGGCCAAAGGGGAGTTTGTCTTCCTCGATGTTGGCCGCCCGGGCCATGTCCTTAATGGTAGGCAGGCGGGTGAGGCGGGGCAGGGTCACCAGCATCTCGAAGATGAGGTTGAGTTCGTACGTCTCAGGGATGGCGGATTGCACGAAGATGGTGCTCTTTTCCGGGTCGATACCCACGGCCAGGTAATCCAGCACCATTTCCCGGATGTTCTCCCGCATTTGCTCGATGTCGCTCTTCTTGGGACGGGTGGTGAGGGCGTGGAGGTCCGCGATGATGAAGAAGCACTCGTACTTGTCTTGGAAAGCGACCCGGGCTTTAAGGCTGCCGATGTAATGGCCCAAGTGCAGCTTGCCTGTCGGTCGGTCACCCGTGAGGACCCGCAATCGTTTCGTTTCTTGGGTCATGCAGCCGCTCCTTTGGGTGGGGGATATGTGCACTTCGCATGGAGTGTATCCCAAGGCCAAGAGCCCGTCAAGCAGGGCAGGACACTATCGCATACCCATATCTTCCTCTCCTTTGGTCCCGTGCCTGGCCAGAACTATCTATCTACGGCTTGCAGAGATAGGTTTGGCTGGCATCTGACATGCCCTTCGCTTGAGGCGAGAAACAGGGAACGCGCTTGAGATATGGGTATGTACCAGGGGCAGGACGACGGGTGCATGCAAATGTTGCCGAAATCAGCCGGTCCTTTATTATGGACCGAAAGTTTGGACCACCTCTGCAAGCGGGCCTTTTCCTTTTGGAACGCACAGGTCTGACCGGGCCCTGCATCGCAGGAGTAAAGAAGAGATAATGTGGCAAGCGGCTCCGCCGCTTGCCACATTATCTCTCTCTTCATCCGGGGTCCCGGACCCAGACAGACCTGTGCGAAACGTGTTGGGTGCCTTTCCAAAGCGGCACCATCTTTTCTCCCACTTCGGCAACTTTTGA
>WFUL01000160.1 GCA_015484985.1 Anaerolineales bacterium
GGGATAGCGGACGATGCTAAGGCGTGGTCTCCAGGGGTAAACCTGCCTGGGTCCAGGCAATCATACCGCCGCTCAGGTTGTAAACGTTGGTATACCCCATCTGCACCAACGTGCGGGCTGCAATGGCGCTCATGGAACCACTGCGGCAGTACACGACAATTTTGGCGTTCTTGTCCTGGGGTAGTTGATCGGCTTGTTGCTCGATTTGGTTGAAGGGGATAGAAAGGTCCGTACCCGGGATATTCCCTTCAAAGGGAATGTGCACGTTGATGAAGACGAAGTCCTTGTTTTCCAACATTTGCTGGAGTTCGGGCACAGTGATATCTCGATAGGCCCCCGCAGAGCCAACTTTAACCAAACGTTCCGAACCCTCTGCCGCCGGAACCGAGGAAGATCGGCTCGGCGCACATGCGGCCAACACAAGCACACCCACAGTGAACAGGGAGAGAACCCACCCTCGGGACATGGTTACACTCCTTGGGCAACGAGCTGACGCAAAGACTCGGCTACCCGCTGAAGGCGAGTGCGGGCTTCGGCCGCCACCTGGCGTACCACCTCATTCTGGGCCAGGTCGCCGATGGTGAGGGCGGCTTCGGGGTTCAGGAAGGACACCCGGGTACCTTCCTCTACCTCCTCCACCACCACGTTACAGGGCAGCAACAGCCCCACCCGAGCGTCGGCGCTCAGGGCCTGGTGAGCGAGGGGAGGATTGCACGCGCCCAAAATTTGGTAGGGGCGAAAGTCCACATCCAGTTTCTTTTTGAGTGTGGCTTTGACGTCAATGGTGGTGAGAATGCCAAAACCCTCTGCCTTGAGGGCTTCGGTCACGCGCTCCAGAGTCTCCGAAAAGCTCAGGGGAAGGGTGAGAGAAAAAGCAAGTTCGGCCATCCGTTACCTCCTCAGAATAGGATGTTTCGGTCAGGTTGCGTGCCTTCAGCATAGAGAGGGGAAGGTCTTCAGACAAGGGCCGAATGGCCCATCTGCAACCAGGCCATTTGTTGTAGGCAGAATCCAAGACCGACGGGACGGAGATTGAGCGACCACGTGGGGCCAATACATGGCTGATGGGAAGCCCAGAATCCCAAAAGGACTTCGTTTCTATTCCGTAGCCCCCACACGACTCAACAGGTATGTGGCCCAGGCAGCCAACAGGGCCATACTACCCCAGAAGATACGATACAGACGATGGGCCCAGGTAGGCCGGGGGTAGCGCACGGCCCGCGGGTCGGTGGCGATGACGTAGCCTTCTGCGGCCAATTCCCAGATGGCCTGATGCGCCACAAGGGCCAGGAGGATCTTCCACCATCGAGGCCCCTTCCCTCTGCGCCAGATCAACCCCAGGGACAACAGGTGCAAAAGGGGTACGGGGAGGGTTTGCAGGTGTCCCAGTTCGTGACGGGCCGTCAGCTCCAGGCGAACCGGGGTCGGCAGTCCCTGGCGGGTCACCCAGTTGACCAAGCCGAAGTGAGGCAGAAACAGCCCGTCAGCCCACACCCGGTGAAGATTTCGAGAAGAGACCACAATGCGGGCAGGAAGACCGTACCAGGTCCGGGTATGCCATTCCAGAATTTCTTCTACAGTTTGGTCGGCCATGACTTGCCTCCTCTGGCGACTCCCCCATGTCTTGCCGCCAATGGTCGAATTCGTCTATGGTGCTCCGGGTTCGGGCGCACGGTTGTAATTCGCGGCGATGAAGGCCCGCATATCCTCGGCGTTGGGGTTTTCCATCACCATCCGCTTTCCCCAAGAGGTCAACACCAAGGGGGCCGGTAAACCCGGGTACGGGAAGGCAATCAACTTCGCTCCCGGCTTTTCCCCCATCACCGATTGGATCAGGGTTTTCAGTTGGGTGCATCCGTCTTCGGACAGTTGGCTGCAGTCATACCAGAAGATGACGTAACCGTGTTCCAGGTTGTGTACCAGGTACCCTTCCGGATAAGGTACTTCATTTCGCACCGTTTCTTCGTAGAAACCTGGTTGCAAGCTGCGAGCGTAATGGGGACCCGATGCCGGAGGAAGCGTGTTGTACTCCGGTGGGGTACCCATGGGGATGTGTTCTGCTCCTTCTAAGGGGACCTCCTCACCAACGGCGGTGGCAAGCCGACCGCCACCCCGGGCGAGGAGAAGGAGCACAACGAACCCCGCGACACCAGCAACCCCCAAACCCCACCACCACAAAGAACGCCGACGCCGACGACGATAACGGACCTTCGCGTTTTTCCGTCGTGATTTCTTTTTGCCCATGCGGTCTTTACCTCACCTATGAAGTGGTATGTTCAGGGATAAGGGAAAGAAGCCAAGAAGTTGTACAGATCTCGCAAGTCCCTTTCACTCAACTGCCAACGAGGCATGTTGGAGTCCAAGGGTTCCCCGTTGGGATGACGCCCCTCCACCACCGCGCGACGAAAATCCTCCAGCGTATAAGCGAAACCCTCCTCCTCTCCTCCATGATCTCCAGCTCCGGCTTCATCCCCTGCGCCTTCTTCATGATGGGCCTCGGCTGACAGCGCGGCGATGCGAATGTCCGGAGCCTCCATCACCTGCATATGCATCACATGTCGCCCACCCCGCGCATTCACACCGTGACAGGAAGCGCAGGTCAGGAAACTGCCCATCATCATGCCGCCAAAATCCGGCCCCCCGGTGTAACGAATACGCTCCCCTTCTAAGTTCGTCCCAGTGAAATAAATGCGCTCCCCGTTGAGTAAGGAGCGATCCTGGGAATCCGAGGACGGAGAGGGTGCGAGAAAGGGCAGACACCCGGCCAAAGCAAACGTCCCCAGAACCAAGAGGACCATCAACCACCGCAACGGAAATAATCGAGACATCTTACCTTCTCCTAACGGTGAAGTTCCCCCTCAACGTCTCCTCACGTTACTATAACCAGGAATGAAGGAAGCGGGCTATAGGCGATTTGACCTGATGTCCTTCACACCGCCCATCCACCTGGTGCTGGTGCCGAACGTGAGGACGAAAAAGCCCAGAGCAGGTGCTCTGGGCTTCGTTGAGAGTAGCTGGGGGCGGAGGACTCGAACCTCCACTGCCGGGGCCAGAACCCGGTGTCCTGCCGATTAGACGAGCCCCCATCGCCAGTGCCGAGGGGCGGAATCGAACCGCCGACACCGCGGTTTTCAGCCGCGTGCTCTACCAACTGAGCTACCTCGGCCCAATGGCGCTCTCTATTATAGCCAACGCCAGGGAAATTGACTACCCTATTTCCGGTTTCTTTCGGACGTTTTTCCGCCTGTGAATGGGGAGGCGAGTATAATCTTACACGGCCAAGAAAACCCCGGGAGGCTGGCGATATGTTCTCTAAGAAGACCATCCGTGACGTCAACGTCCAGGGAAAACGCCTGCTGGTGCGGGTGGATTTCAACGTCCCACTGGAAAACGGTCGGGTGACCGATGACCAGCGCATCCGGGCTGCCCTACCCACTTTGCGATACCTGCTGGAACACGGGGCCATTCTGTTCTTGGTGTCCCACTTGGGGCGGCCCAAGGGCAAACATGTCCCGGAACTCTCCCTCCAACCCGTGGCTTCGGTCCTGGAACAGATGCTGGGAACTTCGGTCACCTTTGTCCCGGATTGCATCGGCCCGGAAGTCGAAGCCCGGGCGGCTAGGGCGCAACCCGGAGAGGTGTTCTTGCTAGAAAACGTGCGCTTCCATCCCGGCGAGACCAAAAATGACCCGGATTTCGCCCGACAGCTGGCCCGTCCAGCAGAACTTTTCGTCAATGACGCCTTCGGCACGGCTCACCGGGCTCATGCATCTACCGTGGGCGTGGCGCAATTCCTTCCCGCAGTTGCGGGGTTCTTGCTGGAACAAGAAGTTTCCATCCTCACGCGCGCCCTGGAATCTCCCGATCCTCCTCTGGTCGCCCTCTTGGGCGGGGCTAAGATAAGCGACAAGATTCAGCTGGTGGAAAACCTCGCCCGCAGGGCCAAAGCCTTGCTCATCGGCGGGGGCATGGCCAATACGTTTCTGGCCGCGCAGGGTGTTACGATGGGAGACTCCTTGGTGGAAACCGATGCGCTGGAGGAAGCCCGGCGCCTGTTGGACCACTTCGGTGAGAAACTGTATCTTCCCCAGGACCTACTCATCGCCCCACGCGTGGATGCCAACGCGGAAACCCGCCTGGTTTCCGTTGCGGAAGGCGTCCCTGCCGGCTGGAAGGCGGTGGATATCGGTCCGAAGACGATTGAGGCCTTTGGTCAGGTCTTACGGGAAGCCGGAACGGTCATCTGGAACGGTCCCGTGGGCGTATTCGAACTGGAACCCTTCGCCCGAGGCACCTTCACCCTGGCCTGGATTCTGGCGGATAGTCGCGCCCAAAGCATCGTCGGCGGCGGCGATACCGCGGCGGCGGTGCGCCTGGCCGGTGTAGCCGACCGCATGACCCATGTTTCCACAGGGGGAGGGGCCACCCTACATCTCCTGGCTGGGAAACCCCTCCCTGCAGTAGAGGCCCTTGACGACCGCACGGAAGGATGACGCCGCGTCGCTTTCGTGTCGATGCATATCCGTTGGTGTTGAAATTCAAAGGAGAAAGTCCTATGCCCCGTGGCCTCACCCGTTGGCTTGGATTCCCCCAGCATTACTTCCGCCTGACCATGTTGCTCCTCCAGGACCCACGGGTGCCCTGGTACCTGAAACTGCTCCCCCTGGTCGCCCTGGGTTATCTGTTGCTGCCCGATTTCCCCACACCGATTGACGACGTGCTGGCCTTTGTGGTGGGCATGTACCTTTTTGTGCGACTCAGCCCAAGAGAAGTGGTGGAGGAATACTTGCAGGCGGAACGTGGGAAATAAGCGATGTCGAAACTCGTACAACCGACTTTCTCCATCGTGGTTCCGGTGTACAACGAGCGCGAGTCCCTTCCCGAACTCTACCATCGGGTTCGGAAAGTTATGGGACAATTGGGTGAGCCCTGGGAGCTCATCCTGGTTGACGATGGCTCCACCGATGGCTCAACGGGCCTCATTCGTCAGTTGCGGGATCAGGACCCTGAACATGTGCGCGCGGTTATCCTCGCGCGCAACTTCGGACACCAGATTGCCGTAACCGCGGGCATCGACTTTGCTCGAGGCCAGGCGGTCATCCTTATGGACGCCGACCTGCAAGACCCGCCGGAGATCATCCCCCAGTTGGTGGAGAAGTGGCGGGAGGGTTACCACGTGGTTTATGCCGTGCGCAAGGCTCGCGAGGGGGAAACCTGGTTCAAGAAAACCACGGCGTCCCTGTTCTACCGCCTTATCCGACGTATCACCGATGTGGACATCCCTCAGGACACGGGGGACTTCCGCCTGATGGACCGTCGGGTGGTCGAGGTCCTCAAAGGTATGAAGGAGCGCCACCGTTTCATTCGAGGGATGGTGGCCTGGGTGGGGTTCCGGCAAACGGGCGTGCCCTATGTGCGCGCGCCTCGCTTCGCTGGAGAAACGAAATATCCCCTCCGCAAAATGCTCAAGTTCGCCTGGGACGCCATCACGGGCTTTTCTTACGTCCCTCTGCAACTGGCCACTTATCTGGGGTTCGTGGCCGCCGGGATGGCCATTCTGGCCATCCCTCTGGTTATCGTTGCCCGCCTGGCTGGCTCCCAGGCTTTCCATGGACAGGCGACGACCCTCATCGCGGTGCTCTTTCTGGGCGGTGTGCAACTTATTTCCCTGGGAATTTTGGGCGAATATATCGGGCGTATTTACGACGAAGTCAAAGCCCGCCCCTTGTATGTTGTTGCTGAAGCCCCCTCACAGGAAGACGAAGATGCCCAACACACTGCAGGTACGCCTTAGGCAGACCCTTCATCACTGGCACATCGCCCTCATTGAGGCCATTGAGCGTCTTGCCCTCCCCCCCGTATTCCTGCTGAGCGCCCTGGCCATTCTTGTCGGTGTTGGAACCGGGTACGTCGCGGTCTTTTTCATTCAGGGTCTACAATGGGTAGCCCGTTGGACCCAGACCGCGACCCAGACCTGGGGACTCATCGCCTTGTTCCTGGCCCTCATCCTCGGCGGTTTACTGACCGCCTTTATCGTGGTGTATCTGGCGCCCGAAGCCAAGGGCCACGGCGTACCCGAAGTCATGATGGCGCTGGTCACACGAGGGGGACGTATCGCACCCCGCATTGTGCTTCTCAAAGTGCTGGGTTCCATGCTCACCATCGGTGTGGGAGGCTCCGCGGGCCGGGAAGGCCCGGTGGTGCAGTCGGGTGCGGCGCTGGGTTCCACGGTGGGCCAGTGGTTCCGCATGAACGAAGAACGCCTCAAAATCCTGGTGGGCGCGGGCGCCGCGGGAGGTATTGCGGCCACCTTCAACGCCCCCATTGCCGGGTCTTTGTTCGCCCTGGAAGTCATCCTGGGAGAATTCGGCATCGCCTATTTCGGTGTGGTAGTCATCGCCGCGGTGGCCGCATCCATCGTGAGCCAGGCGTATCTGGGTTACCGGCCGGCCTTCCATGTTCCGGCCTATGGTTTGAATTCGGCCTGGGAACTTCCCCTCTATTTGGGCCTGGCCGTCCTGTGCGCCCTGCTGGCCGTGCTTTTCATCCGCATGCTTTACGCCTTAGAAGACTACTTCGAACGCTGGCACCTGCCGGAATTGCTCAAACCTGTCGTGGGTATGGTCCTCACTGGCGTCGTAGCCCTCCAGTTCCCTGAGGTTCTGGGCCCCGGCCTGGAATTCGTGGGCGAGACCATTGCAGAAAACATGCAGGAGCCTGTCTTCTGGCTCCTGGCCCTGGCGCTGGCCAAGTTAGTGGCCACCTCGTTCACCCTGGGTTCAGGAAACTCCGGCGGCGTCTTCGCGCCCTCTCTGTTCTCCGGCGCTGCCTTAGGCGGCGCGTTCGGCGTTTGGATGCAAAATCTCTTCCCCCATTTGCCCATCAACCCCGGTGCTTACGCTCTGGTAGGAATGTCCGCTACCTTCGCTGGCGCGGCACGCGCGCCCATCACCGCGGTGCTTATCGTGTTTGAGATGTCCAACGACTATCGCCTGATTCTCCCCCTGATGTTCGCCACAGTCATCAGCACTTTGGTGGCCCATTACCTGCATCCTGAATCGATTTACACCCTGAAACTGGTCCGTCGAGGTATTACCTGGCGCTTCGGACGGGACCGGGACCTCATGGAACGCATCACCGTAGCCGAGGCCATGAATCCCAATCCGGCCTTCGCACCGGACACCCTACCTGTACGCATGCTCCTGGACGTGCTCACCGAAGCTCATACCCACGGCCTTCCCGTGCTCAACAGCCATGGGGATTTGGTGGGCGTGGTCACCCTCACGGACTACCAGAAAGCCCTTCAGCGCCCGGATTTCGCGGATTTGTGCGTCCGGGACATCATGACCCGGGACGTGAAAGTCGCCTATCCGGACGAAAATCTCTGGCAGGTTTTGCGACGTATGGGCATCCACAACATCGGACGCCTGCCGGTGGTATCCCGACAGAACCCGAAACGCCTGGTGGGCTGGATTCAACGTCGGGATATCATTCGGGCTTACAACCTGGCATTGGCGAAACAGGAAGAAGAAGCCCAGCGCCGTCAGGAACTGGCCATGGCGCATCTCAATGGCAGCGAGATGGAATTCGAACACGTGGAAATCACCCCGGATGCCTGGGCCGCGCACAAGACCATCCAGGAATTGCCCCTTCCCCGTGACTGTTTGCTCATCGCCATCCGGCGGGGACGGCGGTTACTCTTCCCTCATGGAGACACCCTGCTCCTCCCCGGGGATCGGGTGGCCATTTGCACTCGACGGGACATCGTGGATGAAGTCGCCCGATTGCTCAAAGAAGGTCCCAAAGAAGAACCTCAAGTCATGACGGAATGATGTGTCTCGGACAAGGCTTTGGGGAATGTCCGACTTCTATACACACGTTTGGTTAGGACGAGTCGCACAACAAAACAAACCCCGCGGGAGGCAGCCAGCCCCCGCGGGTTCCTGTTCAGACACCCCTTTCAACCTATGGGCCGCCACCCCCCGCGGGCGGTGAGCAGATAGACCTTGCGTGCCATCATGGCCCACCTCCCGCTTGCCAGGGTGTTGTGCCCATAAGGGGTTTGGCACTTTTCTATATACCCGAGGCGTGTTAACAAGCCATTAGAGGTGAACCGGAAAACCCGACACAATGCCGTTCTTGCCTTCGGTCACCCTGCCAGACGCGCCAGGAAAGAGCCCGTCCTCCGTCCGGCCGAACCATCGGTGTAAGTGCATTCCTGCTCGACGAACCGCCGTCGCGCCTCTTTCCGGGCCTCCGGTGCCTCCAGAGCCCGGTTCAGGGCGTCTCGTAGCGCCTTCTCATCGTGGGCCACTTCCCCGGCACCGGATTTCAAAAAACGGCTGTGAGTGGGCCAGTGGTCAATTTGGGACAGGCGCAGGGTGAACTTTCCCGGCCAGGGCTCGGGCGCGTCCATGCATACGCTCACGATAGGCGAGTCGTGGATGGCCGTTTCCACCACCATGGTGGAATACACCGTGGTGAACACATCGGCGTGGGCCATCATGGAGGACTTCTCGTCCATGTCCTCGCCGGAGTAGTAGCCCAGGGACCCGCCCAGAGGCACGGGCTTGACCACGTGTACGTGGGGATACTTACGGACCAACTCGAACACTCGCTCCCGTTCCTCGGCGAAATGGGGCACGTCCATGAAATGATTGGGATGCAGTCGAATGAGTAACTGGGCCGGGTAAGCCAGTCGGTCTTCGGCCACCAGCCGTGCCAGGGCTTCAATGTTCTGGTAGTTGGGGGAGAAGGTCACAAAGGTACTGGCGTAGGCGATGAGTTTCCGGTTGGGGTCCAGGCCGTGTCGGCGGAAGTATTCTTCGCGCGGGAGCACCCAGTGTCGTCGGAAGTAGCCGTCGTAGGTGGGAATGCCACCGATATGCACGCGAGCCGGGTCCCAATCCGACCCCAGCACGGCTTCCTGCTTCTGGATTTCCGACCATACGTTCAGGTAGTCCACGGGCGCGCCAGGCAGGCTGTAACTGCTGGTATTGTCCCAGCCGATGATGACCGAGGCGGTGGGTACGCCGTGGCGCAGTTTGGCTTCTCGAAGGAGATAGCGGTCCAGACGCCAGCCAGGGGTGCTGGCCACCACCAGGTCAGGCCGGAAGGTCTCGAAGATGTCTCGATAGATGTCGGGGGTGAATCGCCACTGGGCCCGGACCACCCACTGACGTGCGGCCTGGAAACGGCGCATCAGGGCCACATAGGGTAGGATGAACTTGAGGATAAGGCGACGCCGCGCGTGGGCTTCGAAGGCTACCTGTTGAATGAAACTCTCCACCGCCCCTAGGGGGATGCGCCTGGACGCGCCCGCGCGGCGCAGGAAATCCAGCCAGTATTGGGTTCGATGTTGCACGGAGTAAAAATAGTGCCGGGCCTGCTTGAGGCGCAAACCACCGAAGGTCAACCCCGGCCGTCCAAAGCGTTCCCGTAACACGTCAACCAGAGCATCATCGGTCAGGAGCAGGATTTCATGGCCCTGTTCCAGCAGGGTGGGTATCACATCCGTTTGCAAAAAGTACACCAGGGCCAGGCCATGGTCCGCACTCAACAAAATTCGCTTGCCCATAGTCATCCCTCATGATGCGATGACCCCCTTCCTAACAGGAAGGGGGTCTCATCAGACTGTCGGGGCGGGCGGATTTGAACCGCCGACCCCCGCAACCCCATTGCGGTGCGCTACCGGGCTGCGCCACGCCCCGAAGCCAGCCTTATTATACCCAGCGGGGCCGAGAAAGCAAGGTGCCGCGTTCTTTCACCTAAAAAGTTACCGAGGTGGTAGGGTTCTTCCAAAAGAAAATGTTACTGGAGGAACCCATGCCCCCCGAGGAACCGATGAACGTGGATGAGTGCCGGAAATACCTGCACAAGATGCACCCGTTGTATCGCAAGGCCCATCGTCGGCAACGGAGCGCTTTGTTGGACGAGATGGAGGCCGTCACAGGTTTGCATCGCAAGGGCCTCCTGCGTTTGCTGGACGAGGACTTGCGTCGCAAGCCACGGCGCGGACAACGGGGTCCGACCTACGCCCCGACCACCCGCCAGGTGATTCGAGCCTGCGCCGAGGCGCTGGATTATCCCTGTGCGGAACGCTTGCAGCCGGTGCTGCTGTCTACGGCCCGCACCCTGGCCCGACACGGGCACCTGACC
>WFUL01000161.1 GCA_015484985.1 Anaerolineales bacterium
AGCGAAGGGCATGTGGATAGGCCCGCTAAACCCATCTCCGCAAATCTCGTATGGTCCTGACCGGGTTCAGGACCGGAAGGGAGGAATAAAGTGATGCAGCGGCGGCGAAGCCGCCGCTGCATCACTTTATCTTTCCACCTGCGGTCCCGTGCCCGGTCAGGACCATACGAGATTTGCGGAGAATAACTTCGACTTGGGCCTTGCAAGATATGGGTATGTGACAGGCCTGTTTCCCCCTTGACATCTGATATCCGTCCAGGGACGGTGAACCGAAGGGCGCGACCATCCAGTTGCTGCGCCCTTCTTGTTTTCACGATGTTTTCACGATGCCTCTCTAAGATGAAAACCCAATTTGGCGTTCAATGATGTTCGAAGAACGACATCCTGGCCTTCTGTTGCTCGTACAAGGAGGTGGGATGATGTGGAGGTGGATAGAGCAACATCCTGTATATGCTTTTCTCTTGCTGTTGTCCGGAATTTCCCTGGCCTGTAGTGGGTTGCTGAGCCGTGCAACCCCAACCGCGCGTTCATCGAACCCGGCCTTGCAGGCCACCCAACAAGCCCTGAGCCTAACCCAAACGGCCTTGGCCCCTCGGGATGCCAGCATAGCCGCGGTGTCCTCGCAAGACATCCTGGGCATCCTCATCGGCAACGCGACATTGAAACAGCAACCCAGGGGACAACACAAGACCCAACCCGGTGAGCCACCCCCGGCCCAGGCCACCCTGTGGGACCGGCCCACGGGTGAAACGTTGCAGCCCGGTCAACCCGTGGTGCCCCCCGGCGGCGATACCTATACCCGGAACATCTACGAACGCCCCTTCAACGAGGTGGCCCAGGATACCTACTTCCCCGACCTGGACATCGTAGAGGGCCGTCTGAGCATGGACACGCAATGGGTGTACGCCAGCATCGTGCTCTTCGGCCTGCATCCTCAGGCGGGCTTCCCCCAGGGGAACTACGGCGTGGAACTGGACCTGGACCGGGATGGCCGGGGCGACCTGCTGGTGTGGGTGGAAAGCGGCGTTCAGAGCACCGAGTGGGCCGATACCCGGGTGGCCGTGTACCTGGACGCCGACGAAGACGTGGGCGCGGCGCGCGCCTGCCTGCCCGACGCACCCTTCAACGGCTCGGGCTACGAGCGCCTGATCTACTACGAGGCCCGGGGCGAGGACCCGGACCTGGCCTGGGTCCGCTGGGTGCCCGGCGAACAACCCGTGGTGCAACTGGCCTTCAAGCGCTCCCTGCTGCAGGAAAGCACCCAGTTCACTTGGTGGGTGTGGGCCGACGGCAAACTCAACCAATCCACTCTCATGGAGTTCCACGACAGCATCCCCTTCCCCAACGCAGGCTCGCCCTACCCCGACCATCCCCTCTTCCCGGTGCGGGACATCGCGCGGGTGGACAACACCTGCCGGGCCGCGTTCGGCTTCGAACCCACCGAGGAGGACCTGGCCTGTAACGTCTGTCCGCCCGAAGGCGAGTTCCCGCCCGACGAACCCTTCAAGATGTGCCCCATGCCCGAAGGCCCGCCCAGGGAAGGCTGCACCTGGGATGAGGCCCAGCAGATGTGGATATGCCCCTTCCCCTTCGTCGGGGCTGCCGCGGATGTATTCACCCTGGAAGAACCCATTGAGAAAATCGCCTGCCGCTGGAACCCCTATACCTGTTCCTGGGATTGCGACGACAAGTGCCCCCTGGACCCCGCCGGCCTGCCCGCGGCCTGTGAACCTGTCTTAACCCCTGCGGAGATTTCGTCAAGCGCACTAATTTGCGCGGTGGGCGAAGGGCCAGACGTGAACCGCTGGGACCTCTGGCGCTGGTCCGATACCCAGTGCCGTTGGGAACAGACCTGCATCACCCAGCCCAGCCTGCTTCGGGACAAGGCCGCGACGTGCGAAATCATCATCGCCGGCATGGGGCCAGTTCCCGCGGACTTCCTCCGCGGTGGAATGGGCGCGCGAGGCCTGGATGACCTGATTCCCCCCGATGCGCCCGTGGCCTCCCTTTTGGTCTGCGGCCGTGACCTCAACGGCGACGGCCGGGTGATAGAGGAACGGCCCGACGGCGTGCTCGAACCCGCGCCAGGGGACGAATGGGAAGTGTGCGTGGAAGCCCTGTGCGGTCTGAACTGCATCACCATTACCGCACCGCCCGAGGAGGAAGACCAGTGCCCCGGCGATCCCAATACCGCTTCCCTGGAAGAAAGCTGCACCTGGGTGAACGGCCCCTTCACCACCGAGGAAGGGACTTTCGCCCAGTGTTACATTGATGACGGCGACGGCAGCATGACGGAAACCCTATCCGACGGCACCATCACCGTGGATACCGACGACACCAACTTGATTTATCGATGGAACCCCCAGACCTGCTCATGGGACCTGGAGGAGTGCCTCTATGGCCCCAATTGTCCCTCCCGCTGTCCCATGCCGCCTGAGGGCCCCGATTTCTGCGACAACCGAATCCAGCTGGAGGACGGGCGCTGGCTGTGCACCTGGTTCGACATCACCACCGCGGTCATCCCGCCCCAGATTTGTGCCTGGAACGACCAGACCTGCTCTTGGGAATGCGAAGAGACCTCATGCCCCGTGCCCGAAGATGGTCCCGACGACGCCACCAAAATGGCCTTCTTCGGCCGGACCGCCTGGGTTTGCACGCCCCAACCCGGGGAGACGGGTGTCTGGGAGTGCATTCTGCCCGATACTGATGCGCCCAGCTATCTGTGCACCTGGAGCGAGCAGCAATGCGGCTGGTCCTGTGAGGTCGCGGTGTGTCAGCCGCCGACTTCACCCAAGGATCCGGGCTATTGTGCAGAACGGGACGACGGCACCTGGGTATGCCCCGGTCGCGGCACCTTCGACCAGTGCGAATGGGACACCGAAGAATGCCGCTGGCGCTGCTGGAACATCTGCGAAGTAGACACCAATGGACCCGACGGCTGTGACCAAGTCATCCCCTTGGGGGACAACACCTGGGCTTGCATCACGGGCACCAAAAACCTGACCTGCACCTTCAACACGGATCCCAACAGCTGCGGCTGGGAATGCAACCTCCAGTGCGAAATTCCCTCGGACCCGCCGCCCGCGTGCACGTATAAGTACCGAGAACTGGAGCCCGGCTATTGGGAGTGTTACGACCAGAACAACAACATCACCCGTTGGCGCTACGACCTGGCCCAGTGCCAATGGGTACAGGAATAACCTAAGCAACGTACTGCAAAGTCTGGAGGTCCATCGTTGCAAAAAATCTGGTGGGGCGGCTTCGCCGTCCCACCAGATTACATTTACTTTTGTCCAGGGCCTTATCCAATCGCCTACCCAAACCCCGGGTATGAGAAGAACACACCTAACGCCCATCCAGACTCAGGCTATACTGTAATCACAAGGGAAGGGAGGACGTGCCGGTTCGGAATCCCTGAGGAGGACGCATATGAGGGAGGACACGAACGCCTTGCTGGAACAGGCTCGAACGGCTCTGGAAGAAGAACGCTGGCAGGAATTGCTCACCATCGTCAAACAGCTTCAGGCGCAAGAACCGGAAGCGGCTCGACCCTTCATTGAAGCCCTCTGGGACCATATTTTCGAATCCCGTCGGGAGCGGCAAAGCCGGGCGGAGCAAGCGTTGGAATTGCGCCGTTCAGCCCGGGAAGGCCATTGGAAAGCCGTCTGGGAGACCGTGCAAGCCCTGGCCAAGGAAGACTACGCCGGGGCCCGCCACATAGCCCGCCTGCTCTTCGTGCATTCCTCCTACTTCACCGGGGAACGGCCCCAAGAGAAAGTCCATCGTCCGGCCTTCTGGGTCACCCTGTTGCGTCCCTTTGAAGTGCGCCTCTATCGTTACGGTTATGGCACCCACAGCCTGGATGCCTTCTGGGGATGGGGCTACTTTGGCGCCATGGCCGTGGCCCTTATCCTGGCGACCGCCTCCTTGGTGACGGCCATCCAGCCCGTGTGGCGGCTTCCTCTGGCCCTGGTGGGGTGGGTCTTGGGTTGGCTTTTCCTGTGGGCCAACCGCGATGGCTGGGGAGATAGCCGCTTCTGGAGGTGGTTCTGGACCGGATTACCCGCCCTGTGGTTGGCCCTATGGCTTCCCTGGGAGAACACCGACTTGAGCGCACTCCTGGCTTTAACCTGGGTCATGTACCTGCTGGCGGGATGGGCCCACGCCTGGCTGGGAGCACCGGCGGCCTGGTGGGCCTGGGGCACCGCACTGGGAGCAATTCTGCGGCGCACCCTGCCTCCTACGAACCCTCTTCTCCCGGCTCTGGGTACGCTCCTGGCCTTTTTGATGGTCGCTACGGTGGCAATGGTAGCGGCTGAACTGGCCCACCAACGGTTTTGGTCCCACCACAAGGCCTCGCCCTGGTACCTGGCTCTGCTGTTGTTGGGCTACGTGGGGCTGCTCGCAGCCGTGGCTCAGGTCTGGATATAAGCAAAGGGATAGTGAAAATAAATTGATGGGACGGCTTTGCCGTCCCATCAATTTATTTTTCTTTCCTGAGGTCCCGTACCCGATAAGGGCTACAGTGCCATCGTCCTATCTCTCGGGAGAATTGGTATTAACCCGCTTCTTGTTCGAGCAATCCATCCACAAAGGCTTCGGGATCAAAACGGGCCAGGTCTTCGGGTTTTTCACCCAGCCCCACAAAGAGCACCGGCAGGTTCAACGTGCGTTGAATGGCGAAGACCATGCCGCCCTTGGCGGAAGAGTCCAGTTTGGCCAGGATGAGGCCGGTGACGCCCACGGCCTCTTTGAAGGCCTTAGCCTGCTGAAGGGCGTTTTGCCCGGTAGTCGCGTCCATGACCAACCACACATGGTGGGGTGCGCCCAGGATGACCTTCCCGGCCACACGACGTACCTTCTTGAGTTCTTCCATGAGGTTGTATCGGGTGTGCAAGCGGCCGGCCGTATCCACCAACACGATGTCCACATCCCGCTTGCGCGCGGCTTGCAGGCCATCATACACCACCGCGCCGGGGTCGGCCCCGGGCTGGCTGGCAATCACAGGCACGTTCAGCCGTTCCCCCCAGGTTTTCAACTGCTCAATCGCCGCAGCCCGGAAGGTATCCGCGGCCACCAGGAGAACGGTCTTCCCCTGTTCTTGAAAATGCCGGGCCAGTTTGGCGATGGTGGTGGTCTTTCCCGAACCGTTGACACCCACCACGAGAATCACCGTGGGTCGGGAACGGTAGGCAATATCCGGTGGATGGCGAAGCAGGGAGAGAAGTTCCTCTCGCAGTAAAGGAAGCACATCTTCCGCCTTGGTAATACCCTCCCGACGCACTCGGTCTCGCAAGCGGTCCAGGAGTTCCAGGGTCAAATCCACCCCTACATCCGCCTGGATGAGCAGAGCCTCTAAGGTTTCCCAGGTCTCTTCGGTGATGTCCGTGGCCCCCAACATCTGGGCCAGGCGGCCAAAGGTCACCCGTCGGGTACGGGCCAATCCGGCTCGCCAGCGTTCGAACCACTTGGGCATGAGGACCTCCCTCCAGTGTACGGTACGCCAGTACCCCTTGGGCACCCCCTCAATGTTATCAAGTTTTGGTGTTCATGTCATGGGAAGGGAGCTAAGGTTTGGACAATAGGGTGGCTGCACACATTATCTCTCTTCTCCAGAACCATGAAACGCCCCATAATCACCCCCTCCTCCTCAAATGGGGCCTCAAATCATGTACAACAACTCCCCTAACGCCCAAAATAGTCAATGGTACGGGCCAGGGCCTCGGCCTGGCGTTCCATCTCCTCCTCGGAGAAGTAATTTGTGGGTAGTTGAATCAGACGAGGTTGTGTGGTTTCGGCCACGGGACACAATCCGGGCCCAAAGTCCTGCCACTGGTAATCGGCGAACCGTTTCCCCTGGAATGCGGGTTCCAGGTACGTCAACCGCCAGGCCCCATAAAAAGGCTCACCCCCAAACTCCAGGTACTTGGCCCGGAAGTCGTGCCAGGTGATGTCGTCCCGATCCAGGCGTAGCACGTAAGTCCAGTAAGCGTGTTCGTAACCTTCGGGAACTCTCTGGGGCGTAAGCCAGGTACATCCCTCCACGGCCTGGGCGAAATAGGAGGCCGCCTTCTTTCTCAGGGATACCAGCAGGTCCAGACGCTCCAGTTGACCCAGGGCCACTGCGGCGCAGACTTCAGCCATGCGGTAGTTCCATCCAATTTCCACGTGCCGGGCATAATTGGGGTCTTGAATCACATCTTTGGAAATCTTCGCCTGGGAACGGCCCACTGCGGCGTATCCCAGGCTGTTGAAGCGACGGATGCGGTCGGCCAGGTCAGGGTCGTCCGTGATGACCATTCCCCCCTCACCGCTGGTCATATGTTTGGAGCTCTGAAAGCTGAAACTGGCTGCATGACCCAGCGTGCCCACCAAACGCCCCTTGTACTTCCCCAAAAAGCATTGGGCGTCGTCCTCTAAAACGAAAAGCCCGTATTCCTCGGCGATTTCCATAATGGGGTCCATATCCGGCGACAGGCCGTAGATGGCCACGGGCACGATGGCCTTGGTCCGCTCGGTGATGCGTTCCCGGATGGAGGCGGGGTCAATGGTCCAGGTTTCCGGGTCGATGTCCGCGAACACAGGCAAGGCCCCGGCGTGCAACACCGCGAAGGACGTGCTGGCCATGGTGAGAGGCGGGACGATGACCTCGTCGCCCGGTCCCACACCGGCCGCGGCCAGGGCCGCGTGCAGAGTGGCTGTACCGTTGACGAAGGAAATGGCATACCCTACGCCAAACTTCTCGGCAAAGGCTCGTTCCAGACGGTTAAGCATGTTGGCGCCGCGTGACGTGCTGAATTGCGATTGCAACACTTCCATCACGTAGGCGGCTTCTTTCAGGGAAATGCGTTCATAGGTCATGAGCCAACCTCCAGCGCAAAGCTCCGTCAGCCACAACCCCAAGCATACCCCAATCCGAGCCAAAGACAAAATTGGTTTATACTGGAAGAAGTGCCCACCTGTCGATGCCAAATTCCGGAACACCGCCGAATCCAACACGCCGCGTTGCATATCCATCCTCGAAACCGGGAGGCCTCTCATGCGTCGCTTTTTGAGGAAGATGCTTTTCATACTGGCCTTGGTCGTGGTTCTAAGCGTCCTGGGCTTCGTCTGGATGTCCCGCCGCTCCTTTCCCCAAACCAAGGGCACGCTGACCTTACAGGGGCTCCAGGCCCCCGTTGACATCTACCGGGACAAGTACGGCATCCCTCACATTTACGCCTCCAACCCTCATGACCTGTTCTTCGCCCTGGGATACGTCCACGCCCAAGACCGTTTCTGGCAGATGGACGTCTGGCGTCACACCGCAGCCGGTCGTCTGTCGGAGATGTTCGGGGAATCCCAAGTGGAAACCGACGCCTTCCTGCGCACCCTGGGCTGGTGGCGCCTGGCCGAACAGGATTACCAACGCTTGCCCGAGGAGATCAGGGCCATTCTGGATGCCTATGCCGATGGAGTTAACGCCTATCTGGCCCAGCGCAAAGGAAGCGCGCTGAGTCTGGAATATGCGGTGCTCAAACTCCTGAACCCCGATTACGAACCCGAGCCCTGGGACCCCGTCCACGCGCTGGCCTGGATCCGGGTCATGGCTTGGGACTTGCGGGGGAACATCCAGGCAGAAATCGAACGCGCGGTGCTCCTCAAAACCCTCTCCCCGGAACAAGTAGCGGAACTCTTCCCCCCGTATCCCTATAACCGACATCCCGTCATCGTGCCCGAATTCTCTTCAGAAGCTGCCGCCAAACCCTCTCCATCCCTTCCTCCCTACTGGCCCCAGGTGGCCACTCTGGCCGAAAACCTGGGACGTACCATCCGGCAAGTGGACGCGCTTTTGGGCACAGGTGGCCTGGATTTGGGTTCCAACAGTTGGGCCATTTCCGGGGACCTCTCCGCCACGGGGAAGCCCATCCTGGCCAACGACCCCCATCTGGGGCAGCAACTGCCTTCCATCTGGTACCAGGTGGGCTTGCACTGCCAGCCGAAATCCGAAGCCTGCCCTTATGATGTCGTGGGCTTTTCCTTCGCAGGCGCGCCGGGCGTCATCATCGGCCACAACGACCGCATCGCATGGGGCTTTACCAACGTCGGGCCGGACGTGATGGACCTGTACA
>WFUL01000162.1 GCA_015484985.1 Anaerolineales bacterium
GGAGCTGGGCCATCTTTTGGTTCCACGGGTCTACCAGGGGGAAGAGCACGGCTGCCCATTGGGGATGGGTTTGTTGAAAGGATTTTATGGTTTGCTCCAAGGCCTTGCGGAAATCTCGTTGGGTTCGTCGGGATTTCAGGAAGGCCCGAAGTTGGCGGTCAACGACTTCATCGACGAGAATCTCAAAAATTTTCTTGGCCAGCCAAGACAAAGGGATGGCAGGTTTGGGCATAAACCTCCCCTTATCGCACCATAAGGCACCTGTCCCACCATTAGCATTATAACCCAAGGCTGTTGACATACTTGTGAGAAATCGTTGAGAATTTTGAGGCGACGAGGAAGGAGAAGCCCCTTCATCTTCGCTTTACGCCGGCGTGCTTTTATCTTTCTGTCCGGGGGGATAGACACCCCTCGACGCGCCTCTTCATTTACAAGGCGCGTCGAGGGGAGGAGGGAAACCGTGGGGAACAGATTAGTTAGGGACCAGGTGCGTATAGCCACTTATGCAAAATTTCGCTCCAGTCCCATAAATGTTCCAGGTCCTGAGAGGTGAGTACCGCCTGCCTTTGGCGCCACAGGGCTGCGCCTACACAGGCTAAATCGGTGTATCCCTGGTTCTGGCCGTATCCGTGCAGGGTGCCGTGGATGAGGCTCACTCCCTGGGCCACCGCGCTGAGGGCGTTGTCGTCCGCGCAGGCGTTCACGTTGGCCATCCAGAATCCCAGGGCCAACTTAGGAAACCGACGACGCACTTCGTGTGTCGCGGTGGCCACTTCCCAGGGCAGACTGCGACCGGCTTCGTCGCCCAGCGTCAAAACGTCTACGCCGGCATCCCACAACGCGGACAGGACATCCCAGGTCGTGGCTGGATCCTGACGGTATAAAACAAAAAAGTCTACAGCCTTGAAGATTACCATTCGCCCGGCACGTTTAACGGCAGTTACCGCCTGAACCAAGGACCTGCGGTGTTCATCTCGTCGGGCCGAATCCCGAGGTTCCAAAGGGCCACGCAAGGTGATGACAGAGGTTTCCGATTGCAGCGCAGGGTTCAAGACGCGTGTGGAAAGGCCTTCGACCTCAGGTGACAGGACCACCTGATAGGCCGTTCGGGCGTGTTGGGGCTGGAAGCCCTCCACCAGGGTTTGGGCGTGAATATGACCGTTTTGGGGAACGACCATGCCGATTTCCACGAAATCCACGTGGCTGGCATCCAGCTCACGCGCCAATTGAACGCGTTGTTCGGGTGTAAGGCGTTCGCTCCCCAGCCCTTCGGTCAGCGTCGCGTCATAGAAACGAATGCGACCGTTCATAGAGACACCTCCCGAAAGAAAAAATCGGGGCCGCTATGGGAGCGGCCCCGTCAGGTGGCTTCGTGTTGGCGTTCCGGTCAACATCCGGCGCGACCTGGAACCGCTCCGGTTCGGCTCCCGAAGCCCAAAATAAGGACCAGAATCAAACCTACCAAGACCGCCATGCGGCTCCCCTGTCGCGCCATAGGTCGTGACCTCCTTGTGTGATAGCGCATTATACCCTGCATATGCATGAGGACAAGGACAATTTGCACGCAATTTTGCTTTGATGAATGTGCAGATTGTCCAAGGGGTTGCTTCCCACACCCACCTACAAAGTTCACGAGAGAATTGATAGGATATCGCTCTTCCAACCAAGATGAAACAGTCAGCGCGTAGACCTGACCAGGCTCTCGACACTCGCGGTCCCGTACCCGGAGAGACCCGCTGTATCCATGGTATACTCCCAAACAGAGAAAATCCTGCTCGGTCGGAAGGATGTGTTGGGGCCAGGACTGCCCCAACCTCTGCTTTTTATGTGGCCTATGAAGGTGCGGGATGCTTTCTTCCCCCGGAAGATGACCTGGCCCACCTCGTCCCGTTGGTGGCTTTTTCTGGCCCTGGTGGCCCATACGGGTTGGGGGGCTTATCCAGTGCTTGCCCGTTATCTGCAGACCGAAACGGGCCTCCCCAGCATGTCCCTGCTGGCCGTGAGCATGACCGGGGCCGCGCTGGTGTTGGGCTTTACGGTGCGCCCCCGGTGGCGGATGCTGTTGCGGCAGCGGTTGTTACCCGCCTTTCTGCTTGCAGTCATGGTACGCGCGGTGACGAACCTTCTGGCCGCCCGTTTCACCCACGCTATCTACGTACAACTCATTACGCTGATGACGCCCTGGGTGGTGGCCCTGTTGAGTGCCCTGGTGTTCCACGAGCGCGCCCCACGATATACCGGTCGCACCGCGCTGGTGGGTACGGTGGGAGCAGGGTTGATTCTCAGCGCGTCCATTGAGCGTTACGGTGTGCCTCAACATTTGACGGCTTCGGATCTCTTGGGCCTGGGGCTGGCAGGCATCAGTGTTTTCAGTCTGGCCTGGTATATGCTCCTGGTACGGCGCAGCCGCTCAGCTCAGTGGCGGGGAGATGAGGTCTTCTTCCTGCAGGCCCTGGTGGTGATGACGGTGGGTTGGGGCGCGACATGGTGGCTGCATGAAGATTGGACCCCCTGGACCCAGATGGGCACCCAGGACTGGCTGGTTTTTGCCGCGTTCGTGGGTTTCGTTCTCTATGGTGCGAATCGGTTGCAAATCGCGGCGTTACAACGCATGGGCGCGCGTGCGGTGAGCGCGTTGCTCCCCTGGCGTATGGTGGTGGTCCTGGGATTGGGTTTTTGGCTTTTGGGGGAACAGTTGAGTTCCCTGCGGCAGGTAATCGGCGTGCTCCTGGTGGTCGGAGCTTTGGTGGGATATTTAGGCGTCTCGCAGGACGAGGCGTAGGGGAGGACATCTTCAATTCGCCTACGGCCGTCGGCCTCTCCTGCGGTCCCAGATCCTGGTCAGGCCTGCTTACTTGCTCTTTTTTCATACGCTTCCAGGGCATTTTGGTATTGCAACAAGACATCCAGTTCATCCAGGCCCTGCAAGAGGAGATGGCGGGCAAAGGGGTCGATTTCGAAGGGGAAGTTTCTACCATCGGGCAGGCGCACGGACGTGGTCTCCAGGTTTACCGTAATCGTGGCTTTCGGGTTTTGGGACAACCATTCCAACAACGCGTGATGGTCCTCGGCCCGCAGTCGGGCGGGTAAGAGCCCGTTTTTGATGGCGTTGTGGTAGAAGATGTCAGCAAACGAGGGAGCGAGGATGGCCTGGAAGCCCCATTGCACCAGGGCCCAGACCGCGTGCTCTCGAGAAGAACCACTGCCGAAATTCGGGCCGGTCACCAAAATGCGTGCTCCCTGAGCCTGGGGCTGATTGAGGGGAAAGCCGGGGTCAGGGGACCCGTCAGGGCGGTAGCGCCAACGCGCGAACAACCCATGGGCCAGCCCGGCTTTGTCGGTCACTTTAAGGTACTGGGCGGGAATGATGTCGTCGGTGTTGATATCGGCTCGGGGCAACACCACGACATGAGAGGTCAATGTACGGAACGGTTTCATAGGAGCTTTCCTCCTGTAAGGGAAGTCTGGGCTTGGGGGATGAGGGACCGCTGTCCAATCATGTGGAGCACGGATAGACTATAAGGAGCGACATCTTCCTGGCAGGGTAGCTCCTTATCAAATCGTGGACCTGGGGCGGGATTTAGGATGCCTGAGGTGGCTCGTAGAAGAGACCCAGCTCCTCGGCTGCCTGGCGCAGAGAAGGGTCCTGGGTGGCCAATGGGCGGGTCAGCCTCATGGCCAGGTCCAGATAGGCCGCTTCGTACACCGTAAGGTTGTAGTGCTGGGCCAGGGAGAGCACCTGGTCCCAGACGTGCTCGGGGGTTTCATATTCCACACGGATAGGCAACTGGCCCAGTAAACTCAAGAAATACTCGCACTCCGGAACCGTGAGCCGGCCTTTATGCTGGGCCATGAGGAGAGCATTGGCCACTTGAAGGGGCCAGATAGAGGGTGCTGCGGCTTCCCCGTGGGTCAACGCCTGGAGAACACCCGTGGCATAGGCATTGGCCGTTTCACGAAAGGCCCAGGCCACTGTGACCGAAGCATCCAGGACAAAGGCTACCTCGCTCATGAGAAGCCCCCATGCAACAAATCCTGGAGACTGAGGTCACCCAATGAGCGCCGCCGCTGGAAGGACAAAATGTCGCGAATCACCTCTTTCGGGGGACGTTGGGGGCGTAGGGGCATGAGGAGGGCTACGGGTTTCCCTCCGCGGGCGATGATGAATTCGTCTCCTCGAACCACCTTATCCAACAGTTGCAGGAACCGGTTTTGGGCCTCAAAGGCATCAATCTGTTCCATCGGAGTTGCCTCCTGGATCTCCCCATCGCACATCCAATCTCCAATCTATGTCCAAGTTTAGTGGGGGAAGCGGATTTCGTCAATGCTGGCAACGTGTAAGTCAATGATTTCTCATGCACTTTTCATCCAGCACCGGGGCTTGGAGGCGATACCCTCACAGGAATTGCCGCGGGTCGGCCACCCGGCCTTCTACGGCGCTGGCGGCCGCGGTCAGGGGGCTGGCGAGGAAGGTGCGCGCGCCGGGACCCTGCCGGCCCTCAAAGTTGCGGTTGCTCGTGCTCACCGCGTAGTGGCCGGGCGGGACGCGGTCGCCGTTCATGGCAATGCACAGGCTGCATCCGGCATGACGCCATTCCCCGCCGGCTTCTTTGAAGACCCGGTCCAGACCCTCGGCTTCGGCCTGCCGGCGCACCGTCTCCGAGCCGGGCACCACAATCAGGCGCACGTGGGGCGCGACCTTGCGGCCTTTCAAGATGCGGGCCGCTTGCCGCAGGTCCTCCAACCGGCCGTTGGTGCAACTGCCGATGAAGACCACGTCCACCCGCTGGCCCAGGATGGGCTGGCCGGGCCGCAGGTCCATGTAGGCTAAGGCCTTTTCCAAAAGGCGCCGTTTGTGGGCGTCGGGTTCCCGGTCGGGGTCCGGCACCCTTCCGGTGATGGGGATGGCCATGCCCGGCGTGGTGCCGTAGGTAATCATGGGTTCCAGGTCGCTCACATCCAGGGTGATTTCCCGGTCAAAGGCCGCACCTTCATCCGTGGGCAGGGTGCTCCAGTAGGCCAGGGCCCTTTCCCAGGCCGGTCCTTTGGGCGCGAACTCCCGTCCGGCCAGGTATTCGAAGGTGGTATCGTCGGGCGCGACCATGCCGGCCCGCGCGCCGGCTTCGATGGACATGTTGCACAGGGTCATGCGACCGGCCATGTCCAGGCCGCGCACGGCCTCGCCCGCGTATTCCACGACGTATCCCCGGCCTACATCTGTGCCATAGCGGGCAATCAGGGCGAGAATCATGTCCTTGGCCGTGACGCCCGGTTGCAGCCGTCCGGTGAAGGTGACCCGCATGGCCCTGGGCTTGCGCATGAGCAGGGCCTGGGTGGCCAGCACGTGGGCCACCTGGGTGGTGCCGATGCCAAAGGCCAGCGCGCCGAACGCGCCGTGGGTGGAAGTGTGGCTGTCCCCGCATACGATGGTCATACCCGGTTGGGTCAGGCCCAGTTCCGGCCCCAGGACGTGCACGATGCCCCGTTGGGGATGCCCCAGGTCGTACAGTCGGATGCCAAAGGCGCGGGCGTTCTGCTCCAGCGCGCGTACCTGGGCCCGGGCTTTTTCGTCCACCAAATTCAGGTCCAGGGCCACGGTGGGGGTGCTGTGGTCCATGGTGGCCACGGTGCGGTCGGGCCGGCGGACCTTCAGGCCCCGCTCCCGAAGCAGGGCAAAGGCCTGGGGCGAGGTGACCTCGTGGATGAGATGCAGGTCGATGTAAAGGATGTCCGGGCCGTCGGGAATGCGATGGACGACGTGGGCTTCCCAGATTTTGTCGAAAAGGGTCTTGGGGGGCATGGGCTTCCTCCAGGGAAAAGGGATATCCTCCGGGACGAAAGTCCCGCCCCGGAGGGTGTTCTTTATGCCGCGATTTCGGCCGCTTCCCGCCGGGTCGCGGCCACGACTTTGTTGAGCGCGGTCAGGTAGGCTTTCGCGCTGGCTTTGATGATGTCCGTATCCGCGCCGTAGCCGCCGAAGGTGCGCCGGCGGGCCAGTCCGGTCTGCGGCGACGCCTGCTTGCCTGTGTCTTCCGTCCGGGGTTCCACCCGCACCGTGACCTCGCCCACCGCGTCGATGCCCTCGGTCACCGCGTTGACCACATACTCAATGAGGGTCACAGGTACGCCCACGATGGCATCGATGGCCTTGTACGCGGCGTCCACCGGGCCGGTGCCCATGGCCGTGGCGGTGTACTCCTCTCCGTCCGGCCCTTGCAGCCGGACTGTGGCCGTGGGCATCCCCGTACCGGCCACGACCTGCAGGGCTTCCAACCGGTAGAATTCCTCTTCGGCTGGGATGGCCCGTTCCTCCGAGACCAGGGCCATTAGGTCGGCGTCGGTGATGGTCTTCTTGCGGTCGGCCAGCCGCTTGAAGCGGCGGAACACGTCATCCAACTCCTCCCGGGTCAGGCGGTAGCCCAGTTCCTCCAGGCGCACCCGGAGCGCGTGCCGGCCAGAGTGCTTCCCCAGCACCAGACGGGAGCGGGGCCAGCCCACCATCTCGGGCCGCATGATTTCGTAGGTCTGCTGGTGCTTGAGCATTCCATCCTGGTGAATACCGGCCTCATGGGCGAACGCGTTCGCGCCCACAATGGCCTTGTTGGGCTGGACGGACATCCCCGTGATGCGGGAGACCATCTGGCTCACCCGGACAATCTGGGTGGTATCAATGCCCGTCTCCAGGCCGAAGAAGTCCTTGCGCACCCGCAAGGCCATGACCACCTCTTCCAGTGCGGTGTTCCCCGCGCGCTCGCCGATGCCGTTGATGGTGACCTCGGCCTGCCGCGCGCCGGCCATCAGGCCTGCCAGGGTGTTCGCGGTGGCCAGGCCCAGGTCGTTGTGGCAATGTACGGAAACCACCACGTTCTCAATACCAGGCACGTTCTCCATGATGCCCTTGATGAGTTCGTAGAACTGCCAGGGCGTGGTGTAGCCCACGGTATCCGGGATGTTGATGGTGGTCGCGCCGGCTTCAATGGCCACGGCCAGCACTTCGTACAGGAATTCGGGGTCGCTGCGCCCCGCGTCTTCGGGCGAGAATTCCACGTCATCGCACAGGGACTTGGCGTAGGCGACCATGTCCCGCACCCGCTGGACCACTTCCCGCGGGGTCATGCGCAGTTTGTACTTCATGTGGATGGGCGAAGTGGCCAGGAAGGTGTGGATGCGCGGCCGGGCCGCATGCCGGACGGCTTCCCAGGCTTTGTCAATGTCTTCCTTCACCGCGCGGGCCAGGCCCGCGATGATGGGCACGTGATGCCCGTTCTCGCCCGTGGGATTGCCCACCTCTATGGCAATGCGCCGGACGGCTTCCAGGTCGTCGGGCGAGGCCGCGGGGAACCCCGCCTCGATGACGTCCACCCCCATGCGGGCCAGGGCGCGAGCGATTTGCAGTTTCTCTGCAGAGGTCATGGTCGCACCGGGGGATTGTTCTCCGTCCCGCAGGGTGGTGTCAAAGATGCGGACATAATCGGGGTTGCGCTTGGGGTCGCGAATCATGGCACACCTCCTTTGGGGGAGTGGACAGTGGTCAGCAATGCGCAGTGCGCGGTGCGCGGCCCGAGGTCGGCGCACTGCCCACTGCGGACTGCGGACTGCGCTATATCTCCCATCGCTCCGGGTCCACCTCCACTGGCTCAATGAAAGGCATCATGCGGCGCAGGCGTCGGCCCACTTCTTCGATGGGATGCCGGGTTTCCTCCCGACGCTTCTCGTTGAACCAGGGCCGGCCTTTCTCGTTCTCTTCGATCCATTCCCTGGCGAAGGAGCCATCCTGAATGGCCCGGAGCACGTCCCGCATGGTCTGGCGCACATGCTCGTCGATGATGCGGGGGCCGACCCGGTAGTCGCCGTATTCCGCGGTGTCCGAGACCGAGTACCGCATATAGGTCAGACCGCCCCGGTAGAGCAGGTCCACGATGAGTTTGAGCTCGTGCAGGCATTCAAAATAGGCCAGTTCGGGCTGATACCCGGCTTCCACCAGGGTTTCGAACCCCGCCTTGATGAGCGCGGTGACCCCGCCGCACAACACGGTCTGCTCGCCGAAGAGGTCGGTCTCGGTTTCTTCCTTGAAAGTAGTTTCCAACACCCCCGCACGGGTACATCCGATGCCCCAGGCATAGGCCAGGGCCAGGTCCCGGGCTCGACCGGTGGCGTCCTGGTACACCGCGAACAGGGCTGGCGTGCCCGCGCCCTGGGTGAAGAGTTCCCGCACCCGGTGCCCCGGCGCCTTTGGCGCGACCATAATGACGTCCACCTCTTTAGGCGGCGTGATGGTGCCGTAGTGGATGTTGAAGCCGTGGGCGAAGAGCAGGGCCTGTCCGGCCCGGAGGTAGGGCGCGATGCTCTCCCGATACACCTGGGGCTGGGCGGTATCGGGGATGAGCACCGCAATGAGGTCGGCCCATTGCACGGCTTCGGGGATGGTCACCACGTCCAATCCCTGGCTTTGGGCCTTTTCCCAGGACCGGCTGTCGGGACGAAGGCCCACCCGAACCGGCACGCCGCTTTCCTTCAGATTGAGCGCGTGCGCGTGACCCTGGGAGCCGAAGCCCAGCACGGCCACCTTGCGCTGGCGAATTACCACGGGTTGCACATCGCGGTCGTAGTACAC
>WFUL01000163.1 GCA_015484985.1 Anaerolineales bacterium
AAATCCGATGGTTGCACCATGACCACGAAAGGTGATGGGTGGATGGGAGTTTCAAACGTCTGCGTGAATGGTACTCAAAGCCGTTCTATGGGGCAAGCGATTCGCCAAGAAAACAAGAGGTAATGTGGGCAACGACGAAGCCGCTGCGAGCCTTATCTACTTCTTTCCTGCGGTCCAGGGCCTGGTCAGGCCTACGCGAAACGCTAAAAAAGAGCGATAATTCGCCAAAGAAAGCCTTGTTTTGGGCGGTGAGGTCGCCCTCACCAGGCTCATAAGGCGATATATCGCTGTAAACATCACCTGTTCGAACAGTGGAAAACCTGGGCTCTGATATACTCTCTGTCATCCTTGAAGGACGGTAAAGGAGGAGAGTTCATGCCTGTTGTGCGCTGGCAGGGCATTTTCGTGGCCGCGGTGACGCCCATGGACCGGGAGGGTCGGGTGCGACCCCAGGACGTGCCCTGGTTGTTACGCTGGCTGGCAGAGCGGGGCGCGCAGGGCGCGCTGCTCCTGGGGACCACGGGCGAGGGGCCTTCCCTTTCCCCCGAAGAGCGCCGGTGCGTGCTCCAGGCCGCGGCCCAGGCCCGGCAGGATTTGCCGGAGGGTTTCCGCTTACTCGCGGGCACGGGTACGCCCAGTCTGGAGGAGACGGTGGCCCTGACCCGCATGGCCTTTGATTTGGGCTTGGACGGGGTGGTGGTGCTGCCGCCCTACTATTTCTACCAGGCCGATGAAGAGGGCTTGTGGACCTGGTTTGCTGCCGTCCTGCGCCGGGCCGTGCCCGAAGACGGCGCCTTCTTCGCCTATCACTTTCCCAAGATGACCCGCCTGACCTTCTCCATGGATTTCCTGGCCCCGCTGAAGGATGCCTTCCCCCGACGCTTCGTGGGCCTGAAGGATTCTTCAGGGGACCCGGACTACGCCGTGGCCCTGGGGGAGCGCTTCGGTCCCGACCTGCGGGTGTTCACAGGCAACGACCGGCTCCTGCTCCACACGCTGCGCTACCACGCCGTGGGGGCCATCACCGCGCTGGCCAACCTGGCTGCACCCCTGCTCCGAGCCGCCTGGGAGGCCTTCCGGGACGGCCATCTGGAGGAGGCCCAACGCCTGCAGGCCCGCCTGGACGCCCTGCGGGACGTAATGGAAACCTTCCCTACCTTTCCTGTTGCGGTGAAGGTCCTGGGTGCGGCTTGCTTGGAGTGGCCTCGTTGGGGGGTAAAGGCCCCTCTACGCGCACCCGATGCTCCGTGGGTTTACCCATCTGTTCAGCGCTTTCGGGATCTTATGGAAAATGGACTTTAAGTGCGCGAACTATCTCTCGTCCTCTTGCAAAAGGCGCTTGACCAGTTCCCGGAGTTGCACGTAGCTGATGGGTTTCAACAACACCATCTCGGCGGCCTCCTGGACCATCTCGGCCAGCCGTGGGTCGGCTGTGGCCAGGAGGACCTTGGGGCGTTCGTCTTCAGGTATCTCCTTCAAGGCTTCCATGACCTTATCGCCATTCAGTCCGGGAAGGTGCAGGTCCAGCACCACCAATCGGGGTCGGTGGTTGCGGATGTAATCCAAAGCCTGGTCGCCCCGGGTGAGATGAACCACGGGCAGGCCACTGGCTTCCAGCGCGGCTTTGAAAATTTCCGCCTGTACGGACTCGTCTTCCACCAGAAGAATCTCATTTTTCATGGTCTTGACCTCCCAAAGGGAAGATGACGGTGAATTTGCTTCCTTTGCCCGGCTCGCTCTCCAGCCGAATCTCGCCATCCATCATTTCCACCAACTGTTTGACAATGGCCAGGCCCAATCCCGCCCCTGAAATGGCCTTGGACGCAGCGTTCGTTCCTCGTCGGAAGGGGTGGAAAATCATCTCCCGTTGCTCGGGTGGGATGCCTATTCCTGTGTCCTCCACTTCTACGGCCCAACGGCGGTCGTCCACCCGCTTGAAGCGTATCCAAACCGCGCCCTGTTCGGTGTACTTGATGGCATTCTCGACCAGGTTGATGAGAATTTGTTCCATCCAATACAGGTCGCCATACAGTTGGTCCGGCAGGTGGGGGTCCACTTCGGTGTGGACCTGTAGCCCTTTCCAACGGGCCATGGCCAGGGAGGAGGTCAGCCCTTTAAGCAATTCCCTGACCGTGAACGGTCGAGGGCGTAAGCGGAGCTGGCCGCTCTCCAGGTCGGCCTGGTGAAGCAGGTTGGCCAGGCGCTGGTTCAGATGCCGCGCGGTATCCATGATGGCCCGCACTTTCTCCTGCTGCCCGCTATTGAGCGGGCCCAGCGCTCCATCCAAGAGCATTTCGCTGAAGCCGATGATGATGCCCAAAGGTGTGCGCATGTCATGACTGAGGTTGGCCAATAGCTGGGACTTGAAACGGCTGGCCGCTTCGGCGCGCTCCTTTGCCTTGCGCAAAGCCTCCTCCATTTCCTTCTGGCGGGTGACATCTTGTTTGATGGCCACAAAGTGGGTGATCCGTCCCTTTTCATCGGTAACCGGCGCAATGGTTTGAAACTCGAAGTACAAAGAGCCGTCCTTGCGGCGATTGATGAGTTCTCCTTGCCAGACCCGGCCAGCTTTGATGGTACTCCAGAGGTCGGCATACACTTCTTGGGGCACCTTGCCTGATTTCAACAAGCGCGGGGTTTGACCGATGAGTTCCTCGCGGCTATACCCTGTCATCTTCTCC
>WFUL01000164.1 GCA_015484985.1 Anaerolineales bacterium
AACCCGCGACGAACGCCTGTGGGAGCGGGGTATCTACTGCTATAACTATCCCGGACGTGATTTCGACCAAGTACGCTGTAGCTATTCCGCTGGCACAGACCACGGTTTCGACATCGAGGATGGACGCACATATCCACTCACAGACAACCGGCGGTCCTCGGCATCCCCCTTATTGATGGAACCCGGCGACGAACTTTCGCTGTGTGTCTATGCTAAAGAGGAGGACGGTTTCCTGGAGTCAGACGAATCTGCTGAATACTGTCGGTATAGCATGCCCGTTGAAGAATGGCGTTCTCTAATCGACGTTCCCCAGACCGTCGAGCTGGAACCCCGTCCAGGAGATGACTTCCGCATTCGGGTGACCTTCGTGCTGCGGGCTGCCCCGGTGGGCGAACCGTAGCACACTCAAAGCAAAGGGGGCGGGCCAGGCCCGCCCCCTTTGTTCATGCCTCCCGCTCCCGGTACACCGCGTCCATCACCGCCACCGCGACCATGTACACGATGTCCCGCACCTCGTCGCCCGTCTGGAGCACATGCACCGGCGCGCCCATGCCCAGGAGGATGGGCCCGATGACCTCAGCCTTGCCCAAACGGGCCAGGAGCTTGTAGGCGATGTTCGCGGCCTCCAGGTCAGGGAAGATAAGGACGTTGGCATCCCTGACCTTGCTGAAGGGATAGCGCTCGTCCACGATTTCAGGGACCACCGCGGTGTCCGCCTGCATCTCGCCGTCCACCACCAGGTCGGGACGGCGCTCCCAGATGATTTCCACGGCCCGACGGACCTTTTCGCTGAGGGGATGCCGGGTGCTACCGAAGTTGCTGAAGGAGAGCAGCGCCACGCGCGGCTCCAGACCCAGGCGCTTGGCAAAGTCCGCGGTGGCGATGGCGATGTCGGCCAGGTCCTCGGCCGTGGGCTCGATATTCACCGTGGCGTCGGCGAAAAGATAGACCTTGCCGTCCACAATCACGATGTACGTCCCCGAGGCCAAACGATAACCCGGCGCGGTGCCGTGGATTTGCAGCGCGGGCCGGATGACTTCAGGGTATTCGTGGACGATGCCCGAAACCGCGGCGTCGGCATCGCCCATCTTGACCATCATGGGCGCCAGCACGTTCGGGTCTTGCAAGAGCTTGCAGGCTCGCTGGAAGGTCACGCCCTTCCGTTGACGCAGCTGGTACAGGGCGCGAGCGTATTCCTTCTGCTTGGGGAAGTGCTTGGGGTCCACGATTTCGGGTTGGAAGTCCAACCCCAACCGCTGGAGGTGGGCCTCAATGATTTCCCGACGACCCAGGAGAATGGGTTCCGCAATGCCTTCCTCCTTGACCTGGGCCGCCGCTCGGAGGATTTTGATTTCCTCGCCCTCGGCGAACACCACCCGCTTGCGCGGTCGCACCGCTTTGGCGTTGTGGATGAAGAAGTGGCGGATGTGTTCGCCCTTGCCCTGTCGCAGGGCCAGTTCCTCCCGGTAGGCCTCGATGTCGATGTGGCGGCGGGCCACGCCCGTCTCCATGGCCGCCTGAGCTACTGCGGGCGCTTCCCACAACAGAACCCGGGGGTCGAAGGGTTTGGGAATGATGTACTCGGGGCCGAACTGGAGCCGCTCCAGACCGTACGCCCGCAGCACACTATCGGGCACGTCTTGTTTTGCTAAGTCCGCCAGAGCGCGGGCCGCGGCCAGCTTCATCTCGTCGTTAATCTTCCGTGCCCGCACGTCCAGCGCGCCCCGGAAAATGAAGGGGAAGCCCAACACATTGTTCACCTGATTGGGATAATCGGAGCGCCCTGTGGCGATGATGGCATCCGGACGGGCTTCTTTGGCCACTTCATAGGGGATTTCCGGGTCAGGGTTGGCCAGGGCGAAAATGAGGGGTCGTTCGGCCATGGACTTCACCATCTCCGGCGAGACGATGTTGGCAATAGAGAGGCCGATGAACACGTCCGCGCCCACCATGGCCTCGGCCAGCGTGCGGGCGTCGGTTTCCACGGCGAACAGTTCCTTGTAAGGGTTCATGCGTTCCTGACGGCCTTTGTAAATCACCCCTCGGCTGTCCGTCATGAGGATGTTCTCCCTGCGTACCCCCAGTTTGAGGAGCAATTTCCCCGTGGCGATAGCCGAGGCCCCAGCACCCGAGATGACCACCTTGATTTCATCCGCTCGTTTGTCCACCAATTCCAAACCGTTGAGAAGCGCGGCGGCCACGATGATGGCCGTACCATGCTGGTCGTCATGGAAAACGGGGATGTCCAGCATATCCACCAGGTGCTCCTCGATGTAGAAGCACTCCGGCGCCTTGATGTCCTCCAGATTGATGCCGCCAAAGGTCTGCGCAATGGCCGCCACCACCCGGATGAACTCGTCAGGGTCCTGGGTGTTGACCTCAATGTCAATGGCATCCACGTCCGCAAACCGTTTGAAGAGCACGGCCTTTCCTTCCATCACGGGCTTGGAGGCCAAAGCGCCCCGGTTACCCAAGCCCAGGATGGCCGTACCGTTGGAAATCACGGCAACGAAATTCCCCTTACTGGTGTACTCGTACGCCAGGTCTGGGTCCTTTTCGATTTCCAGTACCGGGTAAGCGACGCCGGGGGAATAGGCCAGGGATAGGTCCCGCTGGGTGCGCAAGGGCTTGGTTGCTCGAACGGCCAGTTTGCCCGGTCGCCCACCCAATTGGTGATAAGTGAGAGCTTCCTCTCGTGTAATTTTCGCCATCTTCCACCTCCTGGCGTGCAGACAATTCACTTACATACTAACCCCGAAGGAAGCCAGGGTATACGCTTTTGGTCGTCCCAAACAGGTGACAAACGGCACTTTTCGAGGCAGCAGACGGCGGACAGCGGACCGCTGACGGTTGACCGACAATGGCGGTCCTCAGGAAATCCTCATACCCTTCGCGGTATACTTATCCCAGGATGAATGCACGACGCGTACGCTACGGCGCTCTTTGGGGCATGCTCCTTCTCCTGCTGGGGGCTTGCGGGCGTGGGGGTGGAACGCCACCTTCCCCCGCAAGGGCCACGGTAACCTTAGCGCCTACCCGGACACCCACGAGCACATCATCGCCCACGGTCACCCCCTCCCCT
>WFUL01000165.1 GCA_015484985.1 Anaerolineales bacterium
CACTTCTTCAATATCCACACCTCCCTCCGAAGAGGCCATCACCACAGGCCGTTTGGCCGCCCGGTCGTTGGTGATGCCCAGGTAAATCTCCTGGGCGATGTCCGCCGCTTCTTCCACCAACACCTTGCGTACCGGAAGGCCCTTGATGGTCATGCTCAAAATGCGCTCCGCCACTTCCCGGGCTTCCTCTGAGGTGCGGGCCAGTTTGATTCCACCGGCCTTCCCCCGGCCGCCCACGAGCACCTGGGCTTTGATGGCCACCGGCCCTCCCAGCTCCTGGGCAATGCGCGCGGCTTCCTCCGGCGTCTCGGCCACCCATCCCTTGGGAATCGGGATACCGTGGTCGGCGAAAATCTGCTTGGTCTGATACTCGTGCAACTTCATGGCCGCACTCCTTGATGGCGGGGTTACCCTTTGCAAAAAAGCCGTCCCAATGATACCATTCCCCGCGTGATTCTGCCTATACGCGAGCGGATTTCCGTCAGATTCATGTGATTGTTTTCAGGAGAACGAACCGATGGTGACTCGACAGGTCCTCTGTCCCAAGTGCAAAACCCCGGTCATCGCCGAAGTGGAGCAGGTTTTCGATACCCGGAAAATCCCCCAGGCCCGAGACCTCATCCTTTCGGGCCAGTTCAATTTGATGCAGTGTCCGGCATGTGGATATGTGGGACAGGTCCCTCTACCCATCGTCTATCATGACCCCGATAAAGAGCTCCTCCTGGTTTACGTTCCCCCAGAACTGGGTTTGAACCGAGACCAGCAGGAACAGGCTGTAGGTCCCTTGTTGCAACGCATCATGCGGGAACTGCCTGCGGAACAACGCAAAGCTTACCTTCTACAACCCCAGTACATGCTTTCCTTGCGCACCCTGCAGGAACGCATCCTGGAGGCCGAGGGCATCACCAAGGAAATGCTCGAGGCCCAGGAGAAACGCATGACCTTACTGCGGCACCTCCTCAACGCCACGCAGGAGGGTCGCCGGGAAATGCTCCAGAAGGAAGCAGACCTGGTAGACGAAACCTTCTGGGAGTTGCTGACCTATCTCCAAAGCGCTGCGCAAGCCACCGGGGACCGGGTCTCGCTGCAACGGCTGAAGGACATCGAAGCCGCGGTCAAAGAAGTCACGCCCTTCGGCCAGCGGTTAAAAGAAGAGGAAGAACGCGCCCGCCGGATTCAGGAATTCCTTCAATCCCTGCCTCGCAACATCACCCCCCAGGACTTCGTGCAACGCCTGCTCCAGTGGCCGCATCTGGACCAGGAGCACCTGCGCCTGCTGGCCGTAATGTTCCCCGCGGTCCTGGAATATCCCATCCTGCAGGCCCTGCAAGAGGTCAAGGAAACGGGCTCGGTGGAGATGCAGGCCAAGGCCCGGGAGGTCCACGCCTGGCTGGTGCAGACCCTGGAGCGGGTCCAAGAGGCCCAAAAGCGATTGCTGACGGACACTGTGCAGACGATCGAGGCAGCGCTGGAGGCCGAGGAGGGCTCTGTACGCCAATCCCACTTGGAAAAACTGGCCACCGTGGTGGCCATGACGCCGGAGCTGTTCCATCAAGCCCTGGGCCTTGTCCATCGCAAGTATCAGGGTCACCCCCAACGTCTGGCCCAATTGGACGCCCTGGTGCGGCAACTGGAGCGCCTCCTCTTCTCCCCTGAAGAACTCCTGCTGCGAGACCTGCTGGAAACCCAGGACGAGGCCATGTGGAGAGCCATGGTGAAAAAGCGGCCCGAAGCCCTGACCAGCCATCTCCTCAACCTGCTGAGCCAGTACCTGGCCTCGGTACCCGAGCACCAACGGGAACCCCTGGAACGCCTATTCCAGTTCCTGGCCCAGGAAGTCATGCGCCGCCAAATCCAGGAACAGAAGGGCAAAAAAACCGGGTACCAAACCCTTTCAAAGGGGCAGCAGCCCGTTTCTCGCCTTCTCCGTCCCGATGAGGAGAAAGGCAAACCTGCTGAAGAAAGTCCAGGCCCCCAGCTCATCCTTCCTACATGAAAGTGGCTTCTGTTCACGGATAACCTTTAGACGCTCAAGGAGGTTGGTAGATGCCCGTTTCCCTGGACGCGCTGATTGCCTTGATCACCCTCACGGTGCTGGAAATCATCCTGGGTATTGATAACATCATCTTCATCACCATCCTGTCCGGACGGCTACCTAAATCCCAACAGCTGCTGGGGAGACGTTTGGGCATTGCTATGGCTGTGGTCAGCCGCTTGGCCTTGCTTACTCTTATTCAGTGGATTGAACGTTTGCGAGATGTCACCGTCTTCAGCGCATGGGGCCGCGCGTTTACCTATCATTCCTTGGTCCTTTTAGGTGGCGGTCTCTTTTTGCTGGCCAAGGCCACACACGAAATCCACGCCAAACTGGAAGCCGAGAACGGAGCAGACGCTTCGGAGCCCCTGTCCGCCCAACTCACCCTGCCTGCGATGCTGATACAGGTTGCCATGATTGACCTGGTCTTCTCTCTCGATTCCGTCATCACCGCGGTGGGTATTGCCAGGCAATACTGGGTCATGGTGACGGCCATTCTCTTGGCCGCCGGAGTCATGGTGGTAGCAGTGGAGGGCATCAGTCGCTTTCTGGAAGCCCATCCCAGCATGAAAATGCTGGCCCTCTCCTTCCTGGTGCTCATCGGGGCCCTGCTCATCATTGAGGGCTGGATTCCGGAAAAAGCGGAACAACTCCACTTGAAGAATTACGCGTATTTCGCCATGGCTTTCTCCTTTTTCGTTGAACTCCTCAACATCCGGGTCGCACGTAAGCGCCGCCCGGTGAAATTGCGCAAGACGCCTCGCTTAGACAGCCCATCACCCGGTCAAGAATCTTGAACATGAGGCCCTTTCTGGTTGTCGGCGCTGGAGCCGTAGGGACCTATATCGGGGGAAGTCTGGCCCTCCACGGGTATCCCGTGGTCTGGATGGTGCGTCCGCACCATCGCGCGAGGCTGGAACGCCAGGGTTTCCACCTTCATCTCCCCTACGGAGATTTCCACCTTCCCGCTCGTCCCCTGGTCGACACCTGGGAAGATGCTTTGGAGGCCTTCGGGCCCCTGGAAGGCCTTATCCTGGCCGTCAAGGGCTATCACCTAGAAGGCCTGCTGCTCCACCTTCAGACCTATCGGGACCACCTTCCCCCCATCCTCAGTCTGTTGAACGGCGTGGATGCCGAAGATTTGCTGGCTCAGGCTGTGGGACGGGAGAAGGTGGTCTACGGCACCCTGCTCACCGCGGTAGACCGGGAGGCCCTGGGCATCATCCGGGTGGCCAAATTCCGGGGTATGGGCCTCGAGGCAGGCCATCCTGTGTCCTCCTCCTGGATGCGGTACTTCGAAGCCGCGCGTTTAGGACCGCGCGGGTATGTCCATCCCCAGGCGATGAAATGGTCCAAGTTGCTCACCAACCTCATCGCCAACAGCCTCTCGGCCCTCCTGGATTGGACACCCGACCAGATTTACCGCCATCGGGACCTCTGTCGCATTGAAATGGCCCAGTTACGGGAAGTCTTGGCCGTCATGCGGGCTTTGCACATCCCGGTGGTGAACCTGCCTAAAACCCCTGTCCGAATCCTGACCTGGATCGTGGAACATCTACCGCCTTCTGCGGCCTGTGCTTTGCTGCGGCCCCTGGTGGCCAGAGGACGTGGAGCCAAAATGCCCTCCCTGCATCGAGACCTCCATCAAGGTATCGGACGGACTGAGGCCCGCTGGTATCACGGTCCCGTGGTACGCTATGGCCAGCGAGCAGGCGTGCCCACCCCGGTGCACCAAACCCTGCTCTCCCTATGGGAAGCCCTCGAAAAGGGCGAACTCCACCCTAAAACCTTTCGCCATAATCTGGAGGCGTTGCTCAAGCATTTTAAAAGAGGATAGTCCTGAAAAGGCTGACGGCCGTCCGCCGACCGCCGTCAGCGAATCCTGGCCCAGGGCCCGGTCAGACCTACGGTGTTCTGATG
>WFUL01000166.1 GCA_015484985.1 Anaerolineales bacterium
GTCCGGGGGTCTTGAATCATGTACGTGACCAACTCCCGATAAACCTGGTTGTACAAGGCGTCCACCTCGTCATCTTCGGCGGGAATGGCCAGTGCGGTCTCCACATCCCCCTCCACGAACGCGGTGAGGGCCCGACGCAACATGGAAGTAGCCAGCTCCATCATGCGGGGAATGTCGATAAGGGGCTTGATGAGGGGCTGGTCCCCCAGCATGATGTTGATTTTCGCGATGCCCTTGGCGTAATCCCCCATGCGTTCCAGTTCCCCCGCGATTTCGAGAATGGACGCCAACACCCGCAAATCCTGAGCCATGGGCTGCTGCGTGGCGATGGTGATGAGGGCTTCCTGTTCAATGGCGTAGCGTTTGTTGTTGATGTCCCGGTCCGCGGCATAGATGCGGCGAGCCGCGTCCACATCCCGCCGCTTGAGCGCGTCTACCGCGTCCCGCATGGCCTGTTCCACCATGCTGCCCAGGAGCAGGATTTCGTTCTTCAAGTGCTGGATTTTCTCCTCCAGAGCCTTACGCATTGACATCCTCCTTCAGGAACTCGGAAGTCCACGGCTCACGACCGGAGGCTCATCCGAAACGCCCGGTGATATAGGCTTCGGTGCGGGGATCCTTGGGATTGGTGAAGATTTGCGCGGTGGGGCCAAATTCTACCAGGAAACCCGTCCGGCTTTCATCAGTGCTGAAGAAGGCGGTGTAGTCAGAAACCCGGGCGGCCTGCTGCATGTTGTGGGTGACCACGATGATGGTGTAGTTCTGAACCAGGTCCCGCATCAGGTCCTCGATGCGCAGGGTGGCGATGGGGTCCAGGGCCGAGGCGGGCTCGTCCATGAGGATGATGTCCGGCTTCACCGCGATGGCCCGGGCGATGCACAGCCGTTGCTGCTGGCCGCCCGAGAGGGCCAGGGCGTTTTGGTGGAGTTTGTCTTTGACCTCGTCCCACAAAGCCGCCGCGCGCAGGGCCTCTTCCACAATGTCGTCCAACTGGCTCTTGGTGCCGCGAAAACCGTTGATGCGCACCCCCCAGGCCACGTTCTCGTAGATGCTTTTGGGGAAGGGGTTGGGCTTCTGGAAGACCATGCCAATACGCCGCCGCACCTCCACCGGGTCCACGTCGGGGTCGTAGATGTTCTTACCCTCGAAAATCACCTCGCCCTCGATGCGCGCGTTGGGGATGAGGTCGTTCATGCGGTTGATGGAGCGGAGGACGGTGCTCTTGCCGCAGCCGGAAGGCCCGATGATGGCCGTGACTTTGTGCTTGGGGAAGGCCAGGGTGACGTCGCGAACCGCTTGGAAAGACCCGTAGTACACGTTGAGATTGCGCAATTCTACGGCAGGGGTTTCCGTCATGGTCGGTACCTCCTCGCGAGCGGTAGGCGTTTGGCCAAGGCGTCGCATTCCCGTGGGCTACACCAACCTCCGTTGGCGCGCGCGGTGACGGATGTACACCGCGATGCCGTTGGAAAGGAAGAGCAACAGTAACAGGGTGAGACTGGCCGCCGCGGCGAGGTTGCGAAAGACGGGTTGAGGTCGGGCCGTCCACTGGTAAATCTGAATGGGCAATGCGGTGAACTTGGAAAAGGGATGGACCGGATCGAAGGTGATGAAGGTAGACGCGCCCACCACCACCAAGGGTGCGGTTTCGCCCAGGGCCCGGGACAGGGCCAAAATGGTGCCCGTCATGATGCCGGGCAGGGCTTCGGGCAGCACATGGTGCCAGACCACCTGCCACTTAGTGGCGCCCAGCGCGTAGGCCGCCTCCCGCAAGCTGTTGGGCACGGCCCGCAGGGCCTCCTGCGCGTTGATGATGACGATAGGCAGCACCAACAACCCCAAGGTCAGTCCTCCGGACAGGACCGTGCGCCCGTTCGCGGTCACGCCCTCGGCCACCGCGCCGAACACCGCGCCGCTGGTCAGGGGTTCCAACGCCCGCACGAAGATGGCCAACCCCAAAATGCCGTAGATGATGGACGGCACGCCTGCCAGGTTATTGATGTTCACCTGAATGAGGCGGTTGTACCACCGGTCCTTCCGGGCATATTCCTCCAGGTAGATGGCCGCCGCCACACCTAAAGGGAGGGCCGTGGCCGCGGTGATGACCACCAGCCACAAAGAGCCCAGAATCGCGGTGCGCACGCCGGCGCGCAGGGGGGCGCTGGACTGGGGTCGCGTGAGAAACCGGGTGTTGAGCCAGCGCACCCAACGCACCTCCGCCTGGGGGAAGCGGGCGTGCACCTCGGCCACGATGTCTTGCGTGTGCAACAGCGAAGGCACCAGGGGCCATGTGTCGAGCACCTTGGGCTGCAACACCCGCTCCAATACCAGGGCGGCCAGTTCCTCGTTGCTCCGCTGGGTGAGGGGTCGAGTGCGCTCCAGGGAGCGGCGCAACCCGGGGGAGAGGTGGGTCTCCAAGATTTCCAGCAGGCGCTCGCGCGGGGTCTGGGGAAGGGTCTCCAAATCCAGGCCCAAGGTAGCCGGATAGATGCGATACTCGATGGCCGCCAGACCAAAGGCGTTGTTGATGATGTTGTACAGCAGAGCCATGAGCACTACGATGCCCACCAGGGTCGCGAGCTGGAAAACCACCATTCCGATGCGCGCCCGGCGGTGTCGCGCTGCCCGGTTGGGGTCGAAACGCGGCCGCACGCTCATTCGTACACCTCCCGGAAACGGGCCACTATGCGCTGGCTCAGGGTGTTCAGGACCAGGGTAATGAGGAAGAGGACCAGGCCGATGGCGAAGATGCTGTTGTAGTCGATGGAGTCGTAACTCAGGTCGCCACCGCTGATGCGCACGATGTGACCGGTCATGGTCTCTGCAGCCTCAAAGGGATTGAAGGTGAAGTTGGGTCCCGCGCCTGCGGCCAGGGCCACAATCATGGTCTCGCCAATGGCCCGGGAAACGGCCACGATGAAGGCCGCGGCCAGTCCGGAGAAGGCCGCAGGCACCACCACCTGGAGCGCGGTCTCCAGTTTGGTCGCGCCCAGGGCATAGGCCGCTTCCCGCAGGGAACGGGGCACCGCGCGCAGCGCGTCCTCGCTCATGGAGGCCACCAGAGGGGTGACCAGAATGCCCACCACAATGCCCGCCGAGGCCATGTTGTAGATGTCCACCACGTCGGGACCCAGCAGGCGCCGCAGGAGGGGCGTGACGAAGGTCAGGGCGAAGTAGCCGTAGACCACCGTGGGCACACCGGCCAGGATTTCCAACAGGGGCTTGAGCACGTTGTTCACCCGGGGCGAGGCGTACTCGCTCAGGTAAATGGCGATGGCCAGGCCCAGGGGGAGGGCCACCAGCATGGCAATGGCGCTCACGATGAAGGTCGCGTTGACCAGGGGCAGAATGCCGAACTCCCCGGCCTGGGGAATCCAGCGGGTGCCGGTGAAGAACTCCCACAGGGAAACCCGGTCCTCCAGGAAAATGTCCACCCCCGCGGGATGGGCCGCGGGTTGGGTCCCTCGCAGGCCCCGTTCCACCTGCAGGGCCGTTTCCTCCGCCCGTTGGACCCGCATGATTTCTTCGTCCACCCGAATGATGGCACCTTCAGGGATGGCCGCGCCCTCTGGACGCACCGGCAGCACAGTGTCGGAAGGCGCCACATCCGCGGCCAGAGGCTTGTTCGTGTCCTCCCACAAGGGCCGGGTGAAGAACCCCATGGCCCCTTTGACCAATTCGTAAACGATGCCCAGAGTCACCAAAATGGAAAGCAATCCGCTGGCCAAAAGCAGCACCTGAATCAGCCCTTCCCGACGGCGGGGACGGCCGCGCAGGTCAACGGAAGAAAGGGTTTGAGCCATCGGGCTTTCCTCCTGAACCGGAGCGGTCTTCTGTCAGAAACCCAGGGCTTCCCCACGAGTGTGGCACCGGCCATCACCCTCGGCTCGGGGCCGCAAAGGACCCCTTGCTCACTCCTCCACCCCGGGCGCGGGTGGAACCTCCAGGCCCATGGCCCGAAGCCAGTGGGCCTTGGCCTGGTTCAGGGCTTCCCGACTGGCCGGGAAGTACCCCACGTCCTGGATTTCCTCGTTCACATAGGTCAGGTAGAAGTTGATGAACGCGGCCACTTGGGGCTTGGCCCGCATGACCGAAGGCGCCGAGTAAATAAACAGGGGCCGGGACAGGGGATACGTGCCCTGTTCCGCGGTTTCCGCGGTGGGTTCCACGCCTTCGATGGGCACGGCTCGCACTTTATCCATGTTGTGCTGGTAGTAGGCGAACCCGAAGTAGCCGATGCCATACGGGGAACCGGCCACCCCTTGAACCAACACGTTGTCGTCTTCGGAAAGGTTCAGGTTCGAGGCGTTGAGCAACAGGGTTTCATCCTTGTTGAACACGTGCTCCACGAAGAAGTCGAAGGTGCCGCTATCCGTTCCCGGGCTGAAGCGCAGGATGGGCTTGTCGGGCCATTCGGGGCGCACGTCCTTCCAGGTCTTGGCCGTGGAGAAGACCAGGGCCAGCTCTTCCAGGGTCAGATTGTCCACGAAGTCGTTATCCTTGGAGACGACCACGGCCAGGGCGTCGGTGC
>WFUL01000167.1 GCA_015484985.1 Anaerolineales bacterium
GGACTCGCCGACCGTCCAACCACCCGGTCACTTCCCAGGTGCCTTCAAAGGGAACCTGCACGGTTTCTCCTGTGTTCCGGTCCCAGATGCCCAAACGTTGCACCTCGGAACTCATCTCCTCTTCCTTCCAGATGAGGTCGGCATAGAAGAGATAGCGTCCATCAGGCGACCAGGCCAGGTCGGTGGCATGTGCGGGTGTCTCGACAAGCAAGCGGGGCTGTTGGGCGCGTGGGTCGTATACGTAGACATCCGTGGTTCCCTTTTGCCCCTGAGCCACATAGGCCAGCATCTCTTCCTGGGGTACCCATGCAAAAGGCGAATGGGGAACGAAATACGGAAAACTCTGCCCGGGGTCCGAAGTCTGTATGGCCTGCGTCAAATCGGTGGCCTCAAGTCCCGGGAAGGTCACCAGCGTGAGAAAGGCGTTGGAACCCGTGGCTTCGACGGACAGATAGGCCATATAGGTACCCGTGGCCGAAAACCGGATGCGAGGGTCATCGAAAGCCGGGCTTCGGTCTATGGACAGCGGGAACACCTCGCCCGTGTTGGGGTCGAAAAGCCACAGCGCGTTGTCCCCTTGCAGCAACATGCGCTTCGCGGACACGGAGGGCGCCGATGGACCCCCGGTCACAGGTGCGGCCGCGGTTGCTGCCGGCAGGGTCCCCGAAACTTCCGTCGGGGCAGCCGGGGCACCTGTGGCAGGTTGGGCCTCTTGGCTCCCCAGGCTGAGCAGCGCCAGCCCCAAACCCACCACTCCACAGATGCACAGGAAAAGGACACCACCAACGCCTGCCAGGATAAGCAAGATGCGTGAGCGGTTCATTTGTTCCTCTCCTTGGAATTGGGTGTCCCTTCCACCATAAACCTGAACGTCAGGGAAGCGTCGGGAGACCCCTTCTCGGCCCCATATCTACGGAGAAAGCGCGACCCCATTTCTCGCCCCAAAGGGAAATAAAACGGATGCAGCGGCGGCTTCGTCGCCGCTGCATCCGTTACTTATCTTCCTGCGGTCCCGTGTCCGGTTAGGACGATGCGAGATATGCGGAGAATAACTTCGGGCTTGAAGCCTACAAGATATGGGTATGCGTCAGCCCGGTTAGGGGGCTCCAAAATCTCTGGGTTGTGCTATAATGTCCCTATCCCCCAGGGGGGGATAGGGATAAACCAGAAAAGGAGACCTTTTATGGCCGGAGAACGACACATCACCCTCCAAATCCAGGGCATGACCTGCGACGGTTGCGCCCGCCACGTGACCGAGGCCCTGCAGAAGGTCCCCGGTGTGCTTCAGGCCCACGTGCCCGGCTGGCAGTCGGGCCGGGCCGAGGTCATTGCCCGGGAGGACGTGGACGAGCAGGCCCTGCTGGACGCGGTGGCCCGGGCCGGATACCAGGCCCAGGTCCTCCGCCGGGAACCCGCGGCCGACAACGGGGGGGCTGCCCGGTCTTCCTTTCCCCAAACCCGCCCGGCCTCGGAAGGGGAGACGGACTTCGACCTCATCGTGGTGGGCGGCGGCTCGGCCGGGTTCGCCGCGGCCATTCGCGCGGCCGAAGAAGGCGCGCGGGTGCTCATGGTCAACCACGGACCCATCGGCGGCACGTGCGTGAACATCGGCTGTGTGCCGTCCAAATTCCTCATCCGGGCCATGGAGCACTACCACCGCGCGGGGGAAGCCCGCTACGCGGGCGTGCACACGGCCCAGGCCGCGCTCCACTGGCACCGCCTGGTGGCCCAGAAGGACGCGCTGGTGGCCGAACTGCGCCAGGCCAAGTACCAGGACGTGCTCGCGGCCTACCCCACCATCACCTACCGGCAGGGGCAGGCCCGGCTGCGGGAAGGCCCCGCGGTGGAAGTGGGGTCCGAGGTGTACCGGGCGCCCAAGGTGGTCCTGGCCACGGGCGCGCGGCCCTGGGCGCCGCCCATCCCCGGCCTGGCCGAGGCGGGCTACCTGACCAGCACCACGGCCCTGGACTTGCGCGCGCTGCCCCGTACCCTGGCCGTGCTGGGTGGGAACGCGGTGGGCCTGGAACTGGCCCAGGTCTTTGCCCGCGCGGGCGTGGCCGTGACCCTTGTCGAACTTCTCCCCCGCATCGCGCCCTTCGAGGACGAGGACGTGAGCCGGGAACTGGCCCGCCATCTGGAGACCGAAGGCATCCGCATCCTCACCGGCGCCCGCACGGAGCGGGTGGAACGGGGTGCTCGGGGCTACCGGTTGCACATCACCCTGGCCGAGGGCGAAACCCAGGTGCTGGAGGTGGAACAGCTGTTGGTGGCCACGGGCCGACGACCCAACACCCAGAACCTGGGCCTGGACGCCCTGGGCATCGAAACCAACCGCCGCGGGGCCATCCTGGTGGACGAATACGCCCGCACCAGCCATCCCGATGTGTACGCGGCGGGCGATTGCGCGGACCTGCCCCAGTTCGTCTACGTGGCCGCGCACAGCGGCACCGTGGCCGCGGAGAACGCGCTCCTGGGGAACCACCGCACCCTGGACCTGGAATTCTTCCCCCGGGTCATCTTCACCGACCCCCAGGTCGCGGCCGCGGGAATGACCGAAGCCCAGGCCCGGGAAGCCGGCTATGCGGTGGAGGCCCGCACCCTGGACCTGGAGCACGTGCCCCAGGCCCTTACCGCCTGGGACCTGCGGGGGTTCGTCAAACTGGTCGCGGACCGGACCTCGGGCCGGCTGCTGGGCGCGCACATCGTGGCCCCCGGAGCCGGGGAAATCATCCAGACCGCGGTGCTGGCCATGCGGGCCGGGCTTTCCGTCCAGGACCTGGGTCGGATGCTCTTCCCCTACCTGACCCTCAGCGAAGGCCTGAAACTCGCGGCCCAGACCTTCGAGAAGGACGTGACCAAGCTGAGTTGTTGTGCAGGGTAGTTGGACAGTCGGCGATCGGCAGTCCGCGGTGGGCTGTCTGCGGTCGGCAGTGGGCAGTCTGCAGTGCGCGATCTGGAAGCAACAACTGACGGCTGACCACCGACTGCTGATTGCTGACCGCTGACGGCTGACGGCTCACCACCATTTTGTGGAGGTGCAGCATGAGCACACGCTGGAGTTTCTCCAGTTCGCTATTTTCCTCCCTGTGCTGCGTAGGCCCGGCGGTGGCCGCGCTTGTTGGCGTGGGCAGCGCTTCGGTGCTGGTGGGGCTGGCCCGTTACCGCATCCCCATGCTCCTGTTGGGGATTGGGCTGACCCTGCTGGGCGCCTACATGACCCTGCGCCGGCTCCGGGGGACGTGCACGCCCAGCGCGTACCGGCGCTACCGCTGGCAGGTCCCCCTGACCGCGCTGGCCACCTTTGGCCTGACCTATTCGGTGCTGACCATGGGCATCCCGGCCCTGGTCAACCGGTATCTGGAATGGAAGGCGGCGGCCACAGTTTCCGTAAGCCGGGGAGACCAAGTCCAGGCTGAACAGAGCCGCTATCAGGCGGTGCTGGCCGTTAGCGGCATGACCTGAGGGGGTTGTGCGGCTGCCGTGCGCAGCCTTCTCCTGGAACAACCCGGCGTGCTGGAGGCGGAAGTCAGCTTCCCCGAGGCCAAAGCCGTGGTCCTCTTCGACCCCAACCAGACCTCGGCCGAAGCCCTGGCCCAGGCCCTCTCGCAATACTACCCGGCCCAGGTAATTTCCGTGGAGCCTGCGCCAGGCGGTGGATGATGGACCCCAAAAGGCTGCTCTTCACCCTCACGTTGCTGGCCCAAGCCCTCCTCAACGGTTCCCTGGTGCTTCAAATGTGGCGGCCGCATCTGCGCATCTGGCCGCCGCCGGGCAAGCGGAGTTTTGGCTTCGTCTTCACCTGGGGCTTGTTCGCCTTTTCCACCTTCGGCGTCCTTGCCCTGGGCGTGCTGGACTGGAACTCCTTCGTCTTCCGCCATCCAGCCCGGTTTTGGGTGGCCGTACCGCTGATGTTGGGGGGCCTGGGCCTGGCCCTGTGGGGCGTGCGCACCCTGAGCGTCCACACCGCGCTGGGCCTGGAAGGGGAACTGGTCACCCAGGGCCCCTACCGCTTCACCCGCAATCCCCAGTACGTGGGAGATATCCTCCTGGTCCTGGGCTACGGCCTGTTCACCAACTCCGCCCTGGCCCTGGCGGCCGGCGCGTTCGGCAGTCTCTGGTTCGTGCTGGCGCCCTTTGTGGAAGAGCCTTACCTCCGGGCCCGCTTCGGCCCCGCGTACGAGACCTACGCGCGGCAGGTGCCCCGGTTCGTGGGATGGCGAAGCGTGAAAGCCCTTTGGCGTCGGAGGTAGGGGACATCACGCACACCTGGGGTACGCGTTCTTGGACTGAGGCGCCCTGGTGCTGCTCTGGTAGACCAAAGCGGTGCTGAGGCACCGTACGCCAAAACCGGAGGGAAAGGAAATGACCACGCAACAGGCCACGCTTCACCTCAAAATCGGTGGCATGGCCTGCTCCTTCTGCACGGAAAGCATTCGCAAGGCCTACGCGCGCATGGAAGGCGTGCAGGAGGTTCACGTCAGCCTGGCCCACGAGGAAGCCCTCATTCGCTACGACCCGCACCGGGTCACCCCCGAGGCCTTGAAGGACGTCCTGCGTCAACTGGGGTACACCCTCCGGGACCCTCGCAAGGTCCGGGCTTATGA